>NZ_JAVHLH010000077.1 GCF_031082345.1 Brevundimonas sp.
GCCGGCGCGGCCTGACGGGCTCGCCAGGCCTCGAACGCCGCCGGCTCGTGGGCGACCACTACCAGCCCCATAAGCGCATGCGGGCCGCCGCAGTATTCGGCGCACTGGCCGCCATAGACGCCCGGCGCATCGGCCTGCAGCCGCATCAGATTGCGGCGGCCGGGGATCATGTCGACCTTGCCGCCCAGCCGGGGCACCCAGACGCTGTGGATGACGTCGGCGGAGTCGAGCTCGAACACCACCGGCCGGCCGACCGGGATGTGAACCTCATTGGCGTCCTGCACCAGTTCGCGGCCGGAAGCGTCGAGGTAGGCGACCCGCCACCACCACATCTCGCCGGTGACCCGCACGCGCATCTCGCCCGGCCCGGGCTCCTGGGTCAGCCGCGAGGTCAGGCCGAGGCCGTAGACCAGCAGGGCGCTGAGCACCACGACCGGAAAGGCCAGGCCGCCGATCCAGATCAGCCGCTCGCTGCCCAGCCGCTGGCGCCACCGCCGTGGCCCGAACAGGGCCACGACCAGGACGACCAGCACGATCAGCAGCACCGCGCCGGCCATGGCGAACAGCACCCAGGCCAGGGTGTTCAGCGGCCCGGCGAACGGGCCGGCCGGGTCCAGCGCCGGCGGGGGCCAGCCGGCGATCCCTTCGGGCCGGTCAGCGCTCATCGAGCGTATAGAGATATGCCGCGACGTCGCGGGCTTCCGCCTCGGTGAGGGGCATCGGCGGCATGCCGGTCCCGGGCGACAGCGAGGGGGCGTCGATCAGCCAGGCGGTGAGCACATCGGGCTGGTTGGGGAGTCGGCCGGCGATCATCGGCCTGGCCGCGAACCCCTTCAGCGATGGCCCGGCCGTCCCCCGCGGCCAGTCGATCCCGGGGATGGCGTGGCAGGCCGCGCAGCCGACGCGGTCCATGATTGCAGGACCCCGCGCCGGCTCGGCCCCGGCGATGGTCCGTTCGGGGCCGGACCCGTCCCCGCACGCGCCCAGCAGCAGCGCCGCGGCGAGGACCGCGCATCGTTTCAGCTTCATCCTGTGCGTTGAACCCGTCAGCCATCCTGCCCCTTTCGGGAGACAAACCCCCGTTCCACCGTGACGGTTCCGGCGGAACCGCCAAGGTCGACCGGTGTTGGTTCGGCGTGCGCCTGATCCCCGCCTTCCTCGCCCTCGCAGCCGCGGCGACGGCCTGCTCGCCCGCGACCAACCGGACGGGCGAGACCTTCACCGCCACGGGTGAGATCATCGCCATGGGCGGCGGCGAGGGCGGCCCCGCCAACGCCTGTTTCAGCTGCCACGGTCTCGATGGCGGCGGAGACGGTGTCAGCGTTCCGCGGCTCGCCGGGCTGGACGCCGGCTATCTGCAGAAGCAGCTGTCGGACTATGCCGAGAACCGGCGGGCCGATCCGGTGATGACCCCGATCGCCCGATGGCTGGACGACGGGGACCAGCGGGCCATCGCGGCCTGGTACGCGGCGATGCCGCCGCCGCCCTCGACGCTGCGCGCAGCCGCGCCTCCCGACATCTATCTGAACGGTGGTCCCGCGCGGGGCGCGACCGCCTGCGCGAGCTGTCACGGGGCGGACGGCCAGGGGCTCGGCGCCGGCAATCCCGCCATCTCGGGGCAGCCCGCCGCCTATACGCTGGAGCAGCTGCGCCGCTGGAAGACGGCCGAGCGCCGCAACGATCCGCGCGGGGTCATGGCCGATGCGGTCGCGGGGCTCAGCGAGGCCGAAATGCGGTCCATAGCCGTCTGGCTCGAAGGCGCACCCAATGCTCCCCCGCCCGCCAGCGACGCTGCCAGCGCGTCCGCCGCCGGGGCAGCTGCGGCACGACCGGAAGCATCCCGTGGAGCACGTCGTCCCGGTCGATGAACTGGTGCTTCAACGCGCCGCCGACGTGGATCGGTATCAGGGCCAGCAGGGCCAGGATCAGGCCCCAGTGCATCCACTCCGAAACGGCCTCGATGCGCCAGCGCTGGACCCAAGCGAGGTCGGCGAAGGGCATAAGCGGCCAGGGGATGAAGCCGAGGAGGGTCAGATCCTGCTCCCGCGCCGTGGCCGAGATCATCGCCCATCCGGTCAGAGGCAGCCCGAACAGGCAGGCGTAGAACAGATAGTGGGTGACGTGGGCCGCGACGCTCTCCCAGCCCGGCTTGTCAGCGTCGTTGATCGGCCCGGGGGCCAGGGCCCGCCAGGTCGCGCGTCCCATCACCAGCACCAGCATCAGCACGCCGATCAGATAGTGCAGGTCGTGCGCCGCCACCTTGTCGCCCCCGACCGGCAGCCGCCCCATCCACCAGCCCCAGAACAGCTGAAAAATGACCAGCGCCGCCATGGTCCAGTGGAAGACGATGGCGACCGGCGAATACCGCCCTTCGTCGTGGTGCCCGGCGGCCCACTCCAGAATGTGGACGATCAGCCGGTCGATCATGCGGGGCGCGCGTCCGCCCGGGCGTCGGGTCCGATCCAGCGTCCCAGCACCACCAGCGCCGCAGCCAGATAGACCGCCGCCGCCGGCGCCCACATGATCAGCCCGGCCGCCTGCTGGTCCTCCAGCGGCGTCAGGCCCCAGACGGCGGTGGTCAGCAGGTGCGGCGCATAGACCGCCTCGCCGGTGAAGGTCAGCAGGGCGCCCAGCAGGCCCATGGCCACCATGGCCAGCAGCAGGGCCGCGACCGCGGCGGGGGCGGAGGCGCGGCGGACCGTCGTCCAGAACCAGACCGCCGTGCCGAGCAGGCTGAGCTGCATCAGCCAGTAGGCGCCGTCGTTCGACAGGGCCCAGCCATAGGCCGCCGGCGCATGCCAGGCCCAGAACACCACGGCCTGGGCGGCGGTGGCCAGCGCCAGCGGCCCGGCCCTCAACCTTGGCAGCGACCAGGCGATCAGGGGGGCGGCGACCGCCACGAGCAGGACGTGGTGCACCGTGCGCGCCGCGAACAGGGCCGAGCTCAGCGCGCACAGCGGCGAGACGAAGATCACGGCCAGGGTCAGGACAGCGCCGACCCCGAGGGCGCGCTCGCGCCCCGAAGTCCGCCACAGCACCACGGCCAGCCCGACCGCCAGGGCGGCGATCAGCACCGGATCCATATTCCAGCGGGACAGCCACTCGTCCGGCGTCGGACCCGGCCCGCAGTAGGGCGCCCAGACGGGTCCGGCGCCGTTCATCGCTCAGGCAGGGCCCAGGCGATGACATGATCTCCGGGCGGGGTTTCCATGAAGTGGTGGCCGCCCGCCATCAGCACCAGATACTGCCGCCCGTCCTGCTCATAGACCATCGGTCCGGCCTGGCCGCCGGCCGGCAGGACCTCGGACCACACCGTCTCGCCGGTTTCGATGTCGATGGCCCGGATCAGATCGTCGGTGGCGGCGGCGATGAAGATCAGCCCGCCGGCGGTGACCACCGAACCCCCGTTGTTGGGCGTGCCGATGTCGATCGGCAGCATCGATGGAATGCCGAACGGGCCGTTCTTGCGGGCGGTCCCCAACGGCCGGTCCCAGACTGTGCGGCCGGTGCGGATGTCGATGGCCCGGATGCCGCCGTAGGGTGGCTGTTTGCACAGCATGCCGGTTGGCTTCATCCGCCAGCCGGCGTTGACGTCGATGGCGTAGGGTACGCCCGCCTGCGGGTCGCCCGCGCCCTCGGCGCCGCCGGATTTGGCGCGCGGGTCGCCGCGCGGGAACCAGCCCTTCTCATTGGCCTCCTCGCGCGGGACCAGCCGGTTGTAGTTGGGCATGTCGTTGTAGTTGGCGATGATCCAGCCGCGCTGCGGATCGACCGCCACCCCGCCCCAGTCCGAGCCGCCGTTGTAGCCCGGATACTGGATCCAGCGCCGGTCGCTGGTCGGCGGCGTATAGATGCCGTCATAGGCCGCCTGGCGGAAGCCGATGCGGCAGATCATCTGGTCGATCGGCGACATGCCCCACATGTCGCGCTCGGTGAGGTCGCGCTTCGCCAGGGTGTGGAAGCGCGAAAACGGCTGGGTCGCGGTCCGCTCCTGTGGCTCGACGCCGCCCTGCGGCACGCGCCGCTCCTCGACCGGGGTCAGGGCGCGACCGGTGCGACGGTCGAGAATGTAGAGGTCGCCCTGTTTGCTGGGCAGGATCAGGGCCGGGACCGATCCCGCCGCCGTCGGATAGTCGATCAGGGTCGCCTGCGACCCGAGGTCGTAGTCCCAGACGTCCTTGTGCACCGTCTGGAACGACCAGGCGGGCCGGCCGGTGGTCACGTCCAGCGCCACCAGGGCCGTGGCGTAGCGGTTCTCGGCCTCCGAACGGTCGGCGCTGTAGTAGTCGGCGGCGGAGTTGCCCATCGGCAGATAGACCAGCCCCAGCTGCTCGTCGCCCGAGGCCGTGGTCCACATATTGGGCGTGCCCCGGGTGAAGGTCTCGCCCTCGCCCGGGCGACCGGTCAGGTCGGGCCGGGTCATGTCCCAGGCCCAGCGCAGCTCGCCGGTGACGGCGTCAAAGCCCTGGATCACGCCCGACGGCGCGGAATTGGACTGGCCGTCCAGCACCTGATGGCCGGTGACGACCACGCCGCGGACGATGGTCGGGGCCGAGGTGATCGACACCATGCCGGGGATGACCTCGCCCATGCCGGCCTTGATGTCGACCGAGCCGTTCGTCCCGAAGTCGGCGCAGGGCCGGCCGGTGCGGGCGTCGACCGCGACAAGCCGTCCGTCCAGCGTGCCCTCGATGATCCGGGCGGCGCAGGCGGCGCCGACCGCCGGGGCCATCCCGGCTGGGGCGGCGGGGGCGGCGGTTTCGGCGGCGGCGGCGGCGGTTTCGGCGGTGGAGGCGCGTCCGGCGGATGGTGAACACTCTGACGACCGAGGCCCACGACCGGATCGAGGCGGCCATCGCGGCGGCCGAAACCCGCACGTCGGGCGAAATCTTCTGCGTGCTGGCCCGACGGGTGTCGTCCTACCGCGACGTGTCGCTGGGCTGGGCCGCCGCGGCGGCGCTGATCCTGCCGCTGGGTCTGATCCCGCTGGGGTTCGAGGCGGCCTGGATTCCCGGCTTCGCCGACAGCTGGGAGGCGGCCCATCTCGCGTCGCGCGAGGTGTCGATGGGACAGGCGCTGGGCGCCTACGCCGTGATCCAGGCGGTGCTGTTCCTGATCGTCTATCTGATCACCCGACTGCCCGTGGTCACGCGCTGGGTCACCCCCCGCGCCATCCGCCGCGCGCGGGTGCGGAACGCCGCCATCCAGCAGTTCCTGGCCCATGGGCTGCACGTCACCGAGGGCCGCACCGGGGTGCTGATCTTCGCCGCCCTGTCGGATCATCTGGTGGAGGTGGTCGCCGACGAGGGCATCTACGACAAGGTCGACCATGCGGTCTGGGGCGACGCCGCCGAAGCGCTGTCCCAGGGCCTCAAGCGGGGCGATCCAGCGGCCGGTTTCCAGGCGGCCGTCGCCCTCTGCGGCGAGGTTCTGGCCGGCCATTTTCCGCCTCGCTCCGCCAACCCCAACGAGGTCGCGGACCGGCTGGTCGTGATCTGACGGGCCGTCGGAACGCGGCGCCGGGGGTCGCATTCCTTATGGAAATGGCCTAGCCGGACCGACACAGAGCGTTTCGGCCGTTCCCAGGACTTCATGCCCCGCCTGCTCACCTACAATGTCCATCGCTGCGTCGGCGTCGACCGTCGCCTGGATGTCGACCGGATTGCGGACGTCATCGCCGAACACGAGCCGGACGTCGTCTGCCTGCAAGAGCTCGATGTCGGGCGGGCCCGGACGGGAATGGTCGACCAGGCCCAGGCGATCGCCGAACGACTGGCCATGACCTTCCATTTTCACGCGGCCATGACGGTCGAGATGGAAGAGTATGGCGACGCCATCCTGACGCTTCGCCCCGAACGACTGGTCCGGTCGGGGCCGCTGCCGACGGTGCGGGGCATACCGGGACTGGAGCCGCGCGGCGCGCTGTGGGCGGCGATCGACTTCGACGGCGTCGACGTGAACGTCATCACCACCCATCTGGGCCTCGTGCCGCGCGAGCAGCGGTTGCAGGTGGCGGCCCTGCTGGGCGAAGGCTGGCTGGGCCACCCGTCGTGCGTCGGCCCCACCCTGCTGACGGGCGACTTCAACGCCACCTCGATCACGCGGCCCTATCAGGCCCTGGCGCGACGGCTGTCCGACTGCCAGCGGGACCTGGGCCTCAAACCCTCGATCAAGACGTTTCCCTCCAGCTTTCCGGCCATTCGCATCGACCACTGCTTCACCAGTCCGGAAGTGGTCGTGACCGGCGTGACGGCGCCCTTCTCTCCCCTCGCCCGGATGGCCTCGGACCATCTGCCGCTGGTGGTGGATTTCGAAATCAGGGTCTGAGCAGCGGCTGCGGGTTTCGTTGCGACCGGCTGCGCCGCTTCCACGGCCGGAAGGCGTCGGACGTGGACGTCGGATCGCCCAGCTGGAACTCGGCGATGAACTGCTCGATCGCGGACGGCGGGTCGGCGCCCAGCGTCTGCATGCGGCCGGTGTCGAAGCGCTGGACGGCCTCCCCGACGGACCCGACCAAGGCCTCGGCCGCGGCGAACTCCTCGGAGCCCACCCCGATCCAGTGGCCGATGGTGCGATGACGGAAGCGGCGGATGGCCGCCTGCCCTTCCTCGGTCTCCGGCGCCGCCGCGACATCGCATTCGCTGTCGAAGCCGAACGACCGGTTGTTCAGGTTGGTGGAGCCGATCCGGAGAACCTCGTCGTCATAGATCGACACCTTGGCGTGGACGATGATCCGGTCCCCTCCGACGGTGTGGGGGGCGAAGGCGAAGAAGCGGTTGTTGCAGTCCGCCTGCTCCAGCCGGAACAGAACCTCGGAGCGGGCGGTGTCCATGGTCATCTGGTCGAACCAGCTCGGGCTCGTACCGGTGGACACCAGCACCACCTCGGGGCTGTCCGGTTCGGCCAGACGCTCGGCGAGCGCCGCCGCGATCCTCGGCGAGGTGAAATACTGGTTCTCGAGATAGATCAGCCGACGCGCCCGGCGAATGGCGTCCAGGTGAAGGGCCTCGTTCTCGCGCACTTCGCGCCGCCCCGCCCAGGCCGGCTCGGTGCGGGCGATGCCGACCGGAGTGTCGAGAAGATCCGGCACGACGCCGTCCGGCCAAGGATCGCCCTCGACCTCCTCGGCGACCACGCGTTCCGAGGAGGAGCGGAACCAGCGTTCCCGCGCCAGATCACCGAGAGCGCGGGCCGCCGGTCCGTCCATGACGCACATGACCTCGTGCCGCGGCGGCGAGAGCCGGCCCGACGGCAGGCACCGGCGAGGATCGTCATCCAGATGCTCGTCCGAGTCCCAGCGGTCCGTGGCGACGTCGCCCCCGCCGCAGAAGGCCACCGCATCATCGATGATAACCACCTTCTGGTGGTGGCAGGCCCCGGGAGGACTCAGGTTGTCGAGACGCAGCTCGACCATCCGTTTGCGAAACCAACTATGGGCGCGGTGGGGAAAGAAGCCCTGGGAGGCGGCGATGATCAGCGGTGATTTCCAGATCAGTAGCCGGATATCGAGGTCCGGGCGGGCCTTGACCATCATGCGTAGTTGATGGCCGATCTGCGCCTGATGGTCGTCGGCCCGGCTTTGCGGATCCAGCCGGGTGCGCGGGTCGAATTGCCAGCCCAGCATGACCACCGACCGCTTGGCCTTGCCCAGGGCGGACCGGAGCGCCTCGAAATAGGCGGCGTTCTCCATCAGCACGGCGAACCGTCCGGCGTTTTCCACCCGCCAGCAGTTGTGTCCCGGCGTCAGCCAGGGAGCGCTCTGTTCGGCCGCCGGAGATTTCATGGATGGAAGCCTGACCGATTCGCATGACGGCGGCGTGCGCCCAAGCTTTACAGGACGCACGGAGCGGGCTTCCGTTCCATGCCATCGTCATTCCCGTCAAGGATGGCACCCTCCGTCGCAGATTGCCCGAACGCGGTTTTTGGTCCATATTCCGCGGTTCATTCTGAATGGGGAGGTCGGCGATGCAGGCGCTGATCGAAATGATCATCGGCTTCATCGCCTTGCTGGCCGCCGCGGCCCTGTCGCAGTTCGGTCTGCAGGTCGACGCCCCCAGGAAGTCCGAGCGCGAGATTCACCGGGTCCAGGACTGCGGCGATGCGCCGAACGCCCGGGCGATCACAGCGACCCGGAGCCGGCCGGACTGCTGAGCGCTCCCGCCGGATTCGTCAGCCCTCGCCTTTGCGCGCCGCGAATGAGCCGCTAGGGTTCCGCCGGGTCGCGCGCCCCGGCTGCGCGACGTCGCATCCTGACGAGATCGCCGCCTCATGAAGTCGCCCCGCCAACGGCCGCCGCTGAACCTGACCGACCCCGATCCGGAGGCCGTCGGCCTGGCCGAGGCCGAAGCCGCGCCGGAAGCGGCCGCCGGCCCCGAGCCCGAACCGCGCGCGGAGACGGACCGACCCATGTCGGAACGCCGCCGGCGGCGTCTCGCGGAGGAGCGTCGTCAGGCCGAACAGAAGGCCGCCGAGGCGGCCCGCCGGGAGGAAGCCGCGCAGTCCCCCGCCGTGACGACCGAACTGAGCGAATCCGCCGACGCCCCGCCCGTGGCCTATGAGCCGCCTGCCCCGCCCGCCGTTTCGCGCCGAAACACCGAGCCGGCGCCCTCCGGACGGCACGCCTATTTGCTCGCCGGCGTCGCCGCCGCGCTCTGGATCGGCGGGGTCGCCGCCTGGCTGGCCTATGAGATCGGCTCGGGCGCGGCCGACATGGAGCCGCTGCGGCTGGCCGTCTACGCCCTGATCGCCCTGGCCCCCGCGGGCCTCGCCATCATGCTGGCCCACGCCATCCGGCAGGGCGCCGGACTGGCCGCCGAGACCCGGCGGGCCCGGGGGCTGTCCGAGGCCCTGATCGCGCCGACAGCCCTGGCGGCGCAGCAGACCGGCGAGGTGCTGAACACGCTGCGCAACGACATCGATCAGGCCTCGCTCGCCGCCGAGCGCGCCCGCCACGACATGACCCTGCTGCGCGAGGCCCTGGCGCAGGAGACGACGCGGCTCAACGAGGCGGCCGAAACGGCGGGCCGGACCGCGCGCCGCCTGGCCGAACAGCTCGGCCACGAGCGCGACCAGATGCAGACCCTCGGCGTCCAGCTGGACAGCCAGGCGGCCGGCGTCATCGACGCCGTCGAGCGGCAGTCGCGCATGGTCGTCGACGCATCCGACCTGGCCCAGACCCAGCTTCGCGAGGCGGAAGCCGCCCTCGCCGCCCGCGCCGCCGACCTGGCCGCCGCCGCTGGCGAGGCCCAGGACGCCGCCCGGATCGCCGCCGACGATCTGGCCCGGCAGACGCTGCGGCTGGAGAACGCCGGCTCGGGCGTCGCCGAACAGATCCAGTCGGTCGAGGAAGGGCTGGGCCAGCAGCGCGCCGCCCTGGTCACCGCCGCCTACGCCCTCCGCACCGACCAGGAGGATTTCTCCGCCCAGGTCGAGAGCCAGCGCGCCCAGCTGACCGAGCAACTGTCCGCCACCCGCGCCGTCACCGACGAGCTGGGTCAGACCTCGGCCCGCACGACCGAGAGCATCAAGGATCTGGTCGAGGCCGCCACCGACCAGTTCCGCGCCCTGGTCGAGATGTCGCAACGCGAGGCCGACGGCTTCGACAGCGCCACCAAGCTGGCGCTGGACAAGTTCGAGGCGCTGGCCGCCGAGGCGCGCGACGCGCTGGTCGAGGAGACCCGGCGGGCGCTGGCGGCCCTGCAGGCCACGGCCGAGGACTCGCGCCTGGCCGCCGAGGGCGCCGCCGAACAGGCGCAGGTCCGGGCCGACCGTCTGGGCGAGGCCCTGTTCGAGGCCGCGCAGAAGGCCGATCAGGCCGCCGACGCGCGCGTCGACAGCGCCCGCCGCATCGTTTCCGAGACCAGCGGACTGGTCGACGAGGCCGGCCAGCGGGCGATCGATCAGCTCGAGACCACCGTCGAACGCATGAACGCCGCCCTGGCGCGGGTCGAGGCGGCGATGGGGGAGCTGGACGAGCGCGCCGCCCGGCTGCCGGAAGAGGCCCAGAAGCGGGTCGATGCGGTCCGCGCCACGGTCGAGGAGGGCCTCGCCGCCCTGTCGGCCGCCTCGCAGAAGGCCGCCGCCGACACGGAGGCGCTGGACGCCGGCTTCCAGGAGCGGGTGCGGCGCAACTACGACATGCTGACCGAGGCGGTCCGGCTGATGGGCGTCGTCTCCGGGGACAGCCCCGCCACCCGGCGCCGCGAGGCCGCCCCGGCCCCGGCGACCCCTGCGCCCGCGCCGGAGCCGGAACCGGAAACGCCGGAGCGGACGCGGCCCGAGCGGACCGAGACGTCCCGCGGCTTCGGCCTGCGCGGCCGGCTGAAGCTGGAGCCCATGTCCGGCCCGGCCGTCGCCAACCAGCCGGAGAAGGATCGGCTGGGCTGGAGCGATCTGGTCGACGACGGTCCCGGCGAGACGCCGCTGGACCTCGACACGCCGGTCATGCCGGCCGAGGACGGCGACGCCCAGGGCGAGCGGATCACGGCCGCGATCCGCCGGATGGGGGTCGATCCGAACGCCCTGCTGCCCCGCTCGCGCGTCGAGGAGGCCGCACAGGCGATGACCGCCGGCGATCCGGACCGCGCCCGTCAGATCGTGCGCCGCGTCGCTCCGGCGGCGGTGCGCAGCGTCTCGCGGCGGGTGCTGACCGACCCCGACCTGCGCGCCG
>NZ_JAVHLH010000078.1 GCF_031082345.1 Brevundimonas sp.
ATGGACGATTGGCGGCACAGCACTCAACCTCACGTAATCGTTACGCTTGGAATGCTCGTTTTGCTTGTGCAAGAGACATAACTCTAGGATCGTTCGGGGTCCGATCAGGGCAGATCATATCTGGAGAACGACGGTGAGAAAGATTCTTGCGCTTGCGACGGCTGCAGCGCTGAGCCTGAGCGTCTCGGGCTTGGCCCTGGCCGACCCGAACGATCCCTGCGAGGACCCCAACGCGTCCACCTGCCCGGACTCTGACAATTTCGATCCCTGGGCGTGGGACGACTTCCACCAGGGGCCGAGCCAGCCGAACGATCCAACCACCGGGCCGATCTGCCAGAATCAGGTCGGCGATGCGTCGATCCCCCCGGAAGACTGGCCTGACGGCTGCGTCCTGCCCTGACCAATCAGCGGCAGGTGGGCCCTCAGGCCCGTCGGACCAGGCCTCGCGCCGCGGGGCCTGGTTTCCGCGCGCCGGAGGCCCGGCGCGTCGCTGTTCCCGGCGTCCGCGCCGACGGCTCGGTCCCTTGCGCCACGGCGGGGCGGGCCAGACTGGCTGAGCCGTCGGGCTTTCAAGCGACCGCGCACCCCTCCGGCTTCAGCACCCGCTTCGTCGACGCCGGATATTTCGCCATCAGCCGCGCCGGCCGGATCGGGCGCGGGACGAAGCCGCCGCCGCAGTTGGGACAGACGCCCTTCAGCGTCGCCTCCGCGCAATCCGCGCAGAAGGTGCATTCGAAGGTGCAGATGCGCGCCTCTGGACTGTCGAACGGCAGGTCGCGATCACAGCATTCGCAGTTGGGTCTGAGCTCAAGCATCGCTTTCTCCATTCCTCCCCCTCTGGGGATGGAGGAAGGTCGGCGGAGGCGACCGACGACCGGACCATGCGAAGCATGGTGGAGGGGGCCGGCCGCGGCAAGATCAGCTCGTCTCGCCGCCCGGCGCCAGGCGGAACAGCACCAGCCCCGCCACCACCAGCAGCGCCGCCGCCACCCGCATCGGGCTCAGATGCTCCTGCAGGAACACCACCCCGACGATGAAGGCCCCGACCGCCCCGATCCCGGTCCACACCACATAGGCGGTCCCCATCGGCATCGACTTCATGGCCAGCGACAACAGGCCGAAGCTCACCGCCATGAACCCCAGCGTCGCCACGCTCGGCCACAGGCGGGTGAAGCCCGCCGACTGTTTCATGAAATAGGCCCAGACGATTTCCAGCAGGCCGGCGATGATCAGATAGGTCCAGGCCATCGATCGGCCCTCCTCGCAAAGGGCCGGGCCGTCCCGGACTTGGTCCCCCCGACACTGGATCGGCGCGGGAGCGAGGACGTGGCCTCGTCTTGCGAAGGGCTATCTAGGGTCTGGGGCGCAGGGGTCAAGCGTGGGCGCCCTTGTCATCCCGGCCGACGCGAAGCGGAGAGCCGGGACGGGACCGGCTTAACAAACGAAAACGCCCGGGCAGCTCGCGAGCTGAACCGGGCGAAGATTGGCTTCATCCCGGCTCCCGGACAGGCTGCGCCTTCCGGGAGGAGGATTGTCGGGGTATCGCCGGTCCCGGACGCGGCGCAGCCGCGTCCGGGATGACAAGCGCTTACGCCGCCGCCACTTCCGAGGCCTGTTCGGCCAGGATGGTCAGGCCGGCCGGGGTCACGTCGGCGAAACCGCCGTGGACCTCGAACCGGCGGCGCGAACCGCCGTCGATGACGGTGACCACGCCTTCGCGCAGGGCGGTCATGAACGGCGCGTGGTCGGCCAGAACGCCGAAGTCGCCCTCGACGCCGGGCGCATCGACCTGGTCGACGAGGCCGGCGAAGACCTCGCGCTCGGGCGACACCAGCGAGAAGCTGAGCTTGCCGGCCATTACGCGGCGTCCGCGGCCAGCTTCTGGGCCTTCTCGACGGCTTCCTCGATGGCGCCGACCATGTAGAAGGCCGCTTCCGGCAGGTGGTCGTATTCGCCGGCGACGATGCCCTTGAACGAACGGATGGTGTCTTCCAGCGACACGAACTTGCCCGGCGAGTTGGTGAACTGCTCGGCCACGAAGAACGGCTGCGACAGGAAGCGCTGGATCTTGCGGGCGCGCGAGACGATCAGCTTGTCCTCTTCCGACAGTTCGTCCATGCCCAGGATGGCGATGATGTCCTTCAGCGCCTTGTACTGCTGCAGCACTTCCTGGACCGAACGGGCCACGCGGTAGTGCTCCTCGCCGATGACCAGCGGGTCCATGATCCGCGAGGTCGAGTCCAGCGGGTCCACGGCCGGGAAGATGGCCTGGGCGGCGATGTCGCGGTTCAGCACGGTCGTCGCGTCGAGGTGGGCGAAGGAGGCGGCCGGGGCCGGGTCGGTCAGGTCGTCGGCGGGGACGTAGATGGCCTGGACCGAGGTGATCGAGCCCTTCTTGGTCGAGGTGATCCGCTCCTGCAGGTTGCCCATCTCGGTCGCCAGGGTCGGCTGATAGCCCACGGCCGAGGGGATGCGGCCCAGCAGCGCCGACACTTCCGAGCCGGCCTGGGTGAAGCGGAAGATGTTGTCGACGAACAGCAGGACGTCCTTGCCCTCCTCGTCGCGGAAATATTCGGCCTGGGCCAGGCCGGTCAGGGCGACGCGGGCGCGGGCGCCGGGGGGCTCGTTCATCTGGCCGTAGACGAGGGCGCATTTCGAGCCCTCGGTCGAACCGCCGTTCTTGGCCGGGTCCACGTTGACGTTGGACTCGATCATCTCGTGATACAGGTCGTTGCCCTCGCGGGTGCGCTCGCCCACGCCGGCCAGCACCGAATAACCACCGTAGGCCTTGGCGATGTTGTTGATCAGCTCCTGCATGGTCACGGTCTTGCCCACGCCGGCGCCGCCGAACAGGCCGACCTTGCCGCCCTTGGTGTAGGGGCACATCAGGTCGATGACCTTGATCCCGGTGACGAGGATTTCCGACGAGGTCGACTGCTCCTCGAAGCTCGGCGCCTCGCGGTGGATCGGACGGTACATCGTCGTCTTGATCGGGCCCTGCTCGTCGATCGGCGCGCCGACGACGTTCATGATGCGGCCGAGCGTGCCCGGGCCGACCGGGGCCAGGATCGAGGTGCCGGTGTCGGTCACCGGCTGGCCGCGCGTCAGGCCTTCCGAGGTGTCCATGGCGATGGTGCGGACCATGTTCTCGCCGAGGTGCTGGGCGACTTCCAGCACCAGGGTGAAGGGCTGGCCGGTCTTCTGGTCGACGTTCTGCGTCTCCAGGGCGTTCAGGATCGCCGGCAGCTGGCCCTCGAACTCGACGTCGACGACGGCGCCGATGACCTGGGCGATCCGGCCCACGCCGGTGCCGGCGGTGACCACGGCGTTGCCGGTGGCGGCGGCGGCTTTCGGAGCCTTGGAAGCGGCGGGCTTCTTGGCGGCGGGTTTCTTGGCGGTGGTGTCGGTCATCGGTTCGTTCCGTTCGGAAGGTCGTATCTGTGCGGGGGTCGGATCAGAGCGCTTCGGCGCCGGCGATGATCTCGATCAGTTCGGTGGTGATCTGGGCCTGGCGCTTGCGGTTGTACTGCAGGGTCAGGCTGTTGATCAGGTCGCCCGCATTGCGCGTGGCGTTGTCCATGGCGCCCATCTGGGCCCCGAAGAAGCTGGCCTGGTTCTCGTACAGGGCGGCCAGCACCTGGGTGGTGATGTTGCGCGGCAGCAGGGTCTCGAGGATTTCCTCTTCCGAGGGTTCGTACTCGTAGGTCGCGCCGTTCAGATTGATCGGCGGGGCGTCGCCGTCGACGACCGCCGGAATCAGCTGCCGGGGCGTCGGCACCTGCGAGATGACCGACTGGAAGCGGCTGTAGAACAGGGTCACGACGTCGGCGTTGCCGGCCTCGAACTCCTCGGCGATCAGGGCCGCGATCGGCTCCGCCGCCGGCAGGCCGATGACCTTGTGGTCCGACATCTCGAAGGTGTGCACGAGGCGGTCGCCGTAGAGGCGGACCAGGCCGTCGCGGACCTTGCGGCCCACGGCGATGATCCGCACGTCCTTGCCCTCGGCCAGCAGCGACTTGATGCGCTCGCGCGCGGCGCGGATGACGTTGGTGTTGAAACCGCCGGCCAGACCCTTGTCGCCGGTGGCGACGACGATCAGGTGCTTCTGGTCGGAGCCCGTGCCGGCCAGCAGCTTCGGCGCGCCGTCGCCCGACACGCCGGCCGCCAGATTGGCGATCACGGCGGCCATCTTGCGGGCGTAGGGTCGGGCGCTCTCGGCCTGGTCCTGGGCGCGCTTCAGCTTGGCCGCGGCGACCATGTTCAGGGCCTTCGTGATCTTCTGCGTGGACTTCACGCTTCCGATCCGATTGCGCATTTCCTTGAGGCTGGCCATCCGGGGCTACTCTCTCGCTATCCGGGCCGGTCTCAGGCGAACGTCTTGAGGAAGGCGTCCAGCACCGACTTCAGCTCGGCCTCGAGCTCCGGCGTCAGGTCCTTCTTGGCGCGGATGCCGTCCAGCAGCGACGCGTTCGAGGACTTGATGCGGGCCAGCAGCTCGCTCTCGAAACGGCCGATGTCGCCCACCGCGATGCCGTCCAGATAGCCGCGCGTGCCGGCGTAGACCGAGACGACCTGCTCTTCCATGGTCAGCGGGCTGTACTGCGGCTGCTTCAGCAGCTCGGTCAGGCGCGCGCCGCGGGCCAGCAGCTTCTGGGTCGAGGCGTCGAGGTCCGAACCGAATTTGGCGAACGCCGCCATCTCCCGATACTGGGCCAGCTCGCCCTTGATCGAGCCGGCGACCTTCTTCATCGCCTTGGTCTGGGCCGAGGAGCCAACGCGCGACACCGAGATGCCGACGTTCACGGCCGGGCGGATGCCCTGGTAGAACAGGTCGGACTCGAGGAAGATCTGGCCGTCGGTGATCGAGATCACGTTGGTCGGGATGTAGGCCGAGACGTCGTTGGCCTGGGTCTCGATCAGCGGCAGGGCGGTCATCGAGCCCGAACCGTTGTCCTCGTTCAGCTTGGCCGAACGCTCCAGCAGGCGGCTGTGCAGATAGAAGACGTCGCCCGGATAGGCTTCGCGGCCCGGCGGACGGCGCAGCAGCAGCGACATCTGGCGGTAGGCCACGGCCTGCTTGGACAGGTCGTCATAGACGATCAGGGCGTGCATGCCGTTGTCGCGGAAGAACTCGCCCATGGCCGTGCCCGAGAACGGGGCCAGGAACTGCAGCGGGGCCGGCTCCGAGGCCGTGGCGGCGACGACGATGGTGTAGTCCAGGGCGCCGCGCTCCTCGAGCGTCTTGACGATCTGGGCCACGGTCGAGCGCTTCTGGCCGATGGCGACGTAGATGCAGTACAGCTTCTCGCCTTCGCTCTTGGCGGCGGCGTTGGTCGACTTCTGGTTCAGGATGGTGTCGACGGCGACGGCGGTCTTGCCGACCTGACGGTCGCCGATGATCAGCTCGCGCTGGCCGCGGCCGATCGGGATCAGGGTGTCGATGGCCTTCAGGCCGGTCTGCATCGGCTCGTGCACCGACTTCCGGGGGATGATGCCCGGGGCCTTGACGTCGACGCGGCGGCGCTCGGTGAACTCGATCGGGCCCTTGCCGTCGATCGGCTCGCCCAGCGGGTTGACGACGCGGCCCAGCAGGCCCTTGCCGACCGGCACGTCCACGATCTCGCCGAGGCGGCGGACCTCGTCGCCCTCGGCGATCTGGTTGTCCTGGCCGAAGATCACGGCGCCGACGTTGTCGCGCTCGAGGTTCAGGGCCATGCCCTTCACGCCGGCCTTCGGAAACTCGATCATCTCGCCGGCCTGGACGTTGTCCAGACCGTGGATGCGGGCGATGCCGTCGCCGACCGACAGCACCTGGCCGACGTCGGACACGTCGGCTTCAACGCCGAAATTGGCGATCTGCGACTTGAGGATGGCCGAGATTTCGGCGGCGCGGATGTCCATGACAGGCTCTCTGTTATCGTCTTGTCAGCGCGGCCCCGTCGGAGCCGCAGGCGTTAGGGTCAGGCCCGTTTCAGGGCGAACTTCATCTGGTCGAGCTTGGTCTTCAGCGAGGCGTCGAACAGCTTCGACCCCACCTTGACCTTGAGGCCGCCCAGGATCGACGGATCGACGCGGGCGGTCATTTCCGGGTCCTTGCCCAGCGAGGCTCGCAGGGCGGACTGGATGGATTTCATCTGGGCGGCGCTCAGGGCCTGGGCCGAAACGACCTCGGCGGCGACCACGCCCGTCTTCTTCGCGTACAGGACCTCGAAACCGGCGATTACGCCCGGCAGGTCGCGGGCGCGGCCGTTCTGGCCCAGCAGGCCGAGGAAATTCCGCGTCACGCCGTTGAATTTCGCGGCGTCGGCGATGGCGACCAGACCCTTTTGCTGATCCTCCGACGCGATCACCGGCGAGCTGGCCAGCCGGCGCAGGTCGGCGCTGTCGTTCCACGCGGCGCGCAGCGACGTCAGATCAGCGCGCACGGCGTCGAGGACGCCCGTCTCGTCAGCGAGGTCGAACAGCGCCTGTGCATAGCGCTCGCCGACTTCCGTCGTCCTGTAATCGTCAGCCACTGTATGGTCCGCGCGGGTTAGCGTTCGGGTTGTCGACCGGCGGCGGGGTGCGCGCCGATCAAAGGCCTGAAATGCTTGAAGAAAGCACGCCGGGGACGCGTCTCGCAACGCGCCCTCCGGCTCAGCCGGGCGCCTGATAGCACCCTAACCCCCCCGCCGCAACCGGGGCAGCCCGCCGCAGCGACCCGGCGGCGTAACCAGAATTGACGTGTCGTCCGGACGCCTCGAGGCGAAGACTGCCCCGCCCGCCCGTCCGGAAGTCCGCCATGACCGTTGTCCGCATCCTCATCGCCCTGGCCGCCGCCGCCATGCTGTCGGTCGCGGCCGCCGCGTCCGCCGCGGCCGGGGGCGGCGAACCGGGGTCGTTCCGGGTGATGAGCTACAACATCCGGGTCGACGTGCCGTCGGACAACCCGACCTGGACCGAGCGTCGCCCGCACATGGCGAACCAGATCGCCTTCCATGACCCGGACCTCCTTGGCGTGCAGGAGGCCCACTCCGCCATGGTCGGCTGGCTGGCCGGGCAACTGCCCGGCTACGACCGCTACGGCCTGGGCCGCGACGACGGCGGGCCGGTCGGCGAAACCACCACCCTGTTCTGGAAGCGCGACCGCTACGAGCGGATCCGGGCCGAAACCCTGTGGTGCTCGCCCACCCCGGACCGCCCGTCGAAGGGCTGGGACGCGGCCTACCCCCGCACCGTCACCCGCGTGCTGCTGCGCGACCGCCGCGACGGCCGGCTGCTGGACGTGCGCAACACCCATTTCGATCACGTCGGCGTCGTCGCCCGCGAGCAGTGCGCCGAACTGGTCGCCGGCCTTCCCCCGGTCGAGGTCGAGGGCGGGACCGCCGCCGTCGTGTTGATGGGCGACTTCAACACCGGGCCGGAGACCGCGCCGTATCGCCGCATCCTCGCCTCGGGTCTGCGCGACGCCCGCGCCGTCAGCCCGGTCGTCTTCGGTCCCGCCGGCACCTTCAACGCCTTCGACATCGCCAATGACAATGAAGGCGTCGCCATCGACCATGTCTTCATAGGGCCGGGCCTGGCGGTGGAGCGGTTCGCCGTGCCGACCGATTCCTTCGGCGGCCGGGTGATCTCGGATCATTTCCCCGTGGTCGCGGACCTGGTTCCGGTGGAACCCTGAGGCGGTCCGACGCGGCCCGGGGACCTCATCTGACGCTTGCCTGGAACGTCCCGCGCCCTTAGCGCTTTCCGCTCAAGCTTTTTCGCCGGGATCTCTCATGCTCGACTCCATCACGCCCCTGCTGTCCGACCCCGCCGCCTGGCTGGCGCTGGTGACCCTCGTGGTCATGGAAGTGGTGCTCGGCATCGACAACCTGGTCTTCATCTCCATCCTGTCGAACAAGCTGCCGGTCGAGCAGCGCTCCCGCGTCCGCCGCCTCGGCATCGCCCTGGCCCTGATCATGCGCCTGGCCCTGCTGGCCACCATCGGCTTCATCGTCGCCCTGACCAATCCGGTCTTCGACCTCGGCCTGACCGGCCCGATCGAGCACGGCGCCCCCCTGTTCGAGACCTCGTTCAGCTGGCGCGACCTGATCCTGATCGCCGGCGGCCTGTTCCTGCTGTGGAAGGCGACCAAGGAGATCCACCACACCGTCGACCCGACGCCGTCGGACCACGACCTGCTCGACAAGAAGGCGGTCGTCATCAACAACGCCGGCGCCGCCATCTTCCAGATCATCCTGCTGGACCTGGTGTTCTCGGTGGACTCCATCCTCACCGCCGTCGGCATGACCGATCACGTCCCGATCATGATGGCCGCGGTGATCATCGCCGTGACCGTGATGCTCCTGGCCGCCAACCCGCTGGCCGACTTCATCGACAAGAACCCGACCGTGGTCATGCTGGCCCTCGGCTTCCTGCTGATGATCGGCATGGTGCTGATCGCCGACGGCTTCGGCGTCCACGTGCCCAAGGGCTACATCTACGCCGCCATGGCCTTCTCCGGCCTGGTCGAGGGTCTCAACATGTGGAGCCGCCGCTCTTCCGAGAGGAAGGCCGCCGCCCTCGAGGCCCGTCAGGCCGAACTCAACAAGGCCGAGACCGCCGAACCGGGAGTGTAGCGGGACCCTTCTCCCTTGAGGGAGAAGGAATCGCGCTGCGCCCCCTCCCCCGCCCTCATGACGCTGGGCTGGCAATCCGCGGAATTATAGTCGGGTTCAGCGGAAAACATCGGGCTGTTTCAATCGCATCCGTTTTTCTCGAACCGATCTTCCCGCCTGAGAAACCGGCGGGCGCACAATGCCGGGGCTCACTGTCGCCGGTCTTTGACAATCGAATCCCGACACCCGAACGATCCGGACGGTTCGGACGGTTCGGACGGTTCGGACGGTCTTTTCCGGTTTTACCCGGGTGAAACCTCGCCTACAGGAAGCTGTACGGATCCACGTCCACGTTCAGCCGCACGCTGGCCGGGACCTTCACCCGCGCCAGCCAGGCCCGCAGGAAGCCCTGCAGGTCCACGTCCCGGTCGGCCCGGACCAGCAGCCGCTTCCTGCGCCGTCCCCGCACCAGCGCCAGCGGCGCGTCGGCGGGCCCATAGACCTCCAGCCGCTCGGCGTTCGGGATCGAGCCGGCCAGTTCGCGCGCGACCTTCTCGACCGCCGCCGCGTTCTCGCCCGACAGGATGATCGCCGCCAGCCGGCCGTAGGGCGGCAGGGACGCCGCCTCGCGCTCGGCCATCTCGGCCTCGACGAAGGCGTCGCGATCGCCCGCCGCCAGCGCCATCAGCACCGGATGTTCCGGCGTCCAGGTCTGCAGGATCGCCCGCCCCGGCTTCTCCGCCCGCCCGGCCCGGCCGGTCGCCTGGGTCAGCAGCTGGAAGGTCCGCTCGGCCGCCCGCAGGTCGCCGCCCCTCAGACCCAGATCGGCGTCGACCACCCCGACCAGGGTCAGGTGCGGGAAATTGTGCCCCTTGGCCGCCGCCTGGGTCGCCACCAGAATGTCGATCTCCCCGTCCGCCATCCGCTGGATCAGGGCCCGCGCCGACTTGCCGTCCGGCACGGTGTCCGAACTGAACACCGCCGTCCGCGCCTCGGGGAACAGCTGGCGCACCTCCTCCTCGACCCGCTCCACCCCCGGCCCGACCGCGACCAGCGAATCCTCGGCCCCGCACGAGGGACAGTGTTTCGGCCGCACCATGGTGAAGCCGGTCAGGTGGCAGACCAGCCGCCCGGTGTAGCGATGCTCGACCAGCCAGCTGTCGGTGTCCGGCGCCGTCATCCGGTGCCCGCAGGCCCGGCAAAGCACCACCGGCGCATAGCCCCGCCGGTTCAGGAACAGCAGCGTCTGCTCGCCCCGCGCCAGCGTCTCGCCGATGGCCTCCCTCAGCGGCTGCGACAGCCAGGTCTGCGGATCGGGCGGGTTCTGCCTCAGGTCCAGCAGGGCGATCTCCGGCATCACCGCCGCCCCGTGCCGCGCCTCCAGCTTCAGCCAGCCATAGCGCCCCAGATGGGCGTTCCACAGCGTCTCCAGCGACGGCGTCGCCGAAGCCAGAACCACCGTCGCCCCCTCGATCCGCGCCCGCGCCACGGCCAGGTCGCGGCCATGATAGACCAGCCCCTCCTCCTGCTTGAACGAGCCGTCGTGTTCCTCGTCCACCACCAGCAGCCGCAGGTTCGCATAGGGCAGGAACAGCGCCGAGCGCGCCCCGACCACGATGTTGCAGCGCCCCGCGACCACGGCCTCCCAGACCTGCCGCCGCTTCGGCGGGGCCACCCCTGAGTGCCACTCCGCCGGCGCCGCCCCGAACCGCGCCGCGATCCGCTCGATCAACGCCTGGGTCAGAGCGATTTCCGGCAACAGGATCAGCACCTGGGCCGTCGGATCGGCCCGCAGCGTCCGCGCCGCCGCCTCCAGATAGGCCTCGGTCTTGCCCGACCCGGTCACCCCATCCAGCAGGAACGGCGCGAACCCGCCCTTCGCCGTCGCCGCCGCGATCACCTCCGCCGCCGCCGCCTGATCCGGGTTCAGCGTCGCCGGCGCATGGTCCGGGTCGGGCGCGTCGAAGGCGGCCACGGCCTCGATCTCGACGACCTCCAGCACCCCTTCGTCGACCAGCCCCCTGACCACGCCCGACGACACCCCCGCCGCCCGCGCCAGATCGGGGCCCGGCAGGGCCCGTTCGC
>NZ_JAVHLH010000079.1 GCF_031082345.1 Brevundimonas sp.
CAAGAGCACCACCAGCAACTATGCCCTCGATATTGAGGATGTTTCCCGGCCGACAGCTGTCTTGGTGTCCCCCAACTTCTTCGTAACCTGAGCCATCGTCCCAAAATGTATAGCGGGTTTCACAGTTCTCAATGGGAGGCAAGTTGCCAGAGTAGGATGTCGAGCAGAACAAATAAGGCACCATAACCATTCGGAGGCCAGTGGGATCGGTCCTGTTTATGGGGTCTGCGCTGACGTAGGCGTGAAGGTTGGCCCCGTCACGATAGCCGATCGGGTCGGTCTGCAGAAAGCGCCCGATCTGGGGAGCGTAGGCGCGGGCTTTGTAGTGGTACAGACCAGCATCCGGAAGCCACATCTGGCCCGTATATTGGAAGCGCCCTGCGTTGCCCGCGGCCGGGACACCGTACTCGTCATAGCGGTTGACGTTCGTCGCGCCGGAGCCGTCGCCGAGCCCGATCACTGAGCCCCGCTCATCTGCCAGTAACCAGGTCCGGTTGGTCGTCCCCGAGCCTGCGTAGCTGGTAATGACTTCGTCAAGCCCCGTCCCTGGCACGTGGCGGGCGAGGATGGCCAAGCCGGTTGCGTCGTATTCGCCGACGACCTGGGCCCCATCATAGAGGAAGCGCGTCGTCGTCGCTCCTGTGGACCGCTCCAGCCGCCCCAGCGGGTCGAACAGGAAAGTCGCCGTCCCAGCCGCCGTCAGCTTGTTCTCTGCGTCGTAGCCGAAGGTCTTGCCGAGGCCCGAGGTTATGTTGCCGCGGGTGTCGTAGCCGATCGCGGCGCCACCCACCGAGGTCACCCGGTTCAGGTCATCGTTCGCATAAGTGGTCCCGACGTCCGACGGGGCATAGACGTAAGCGGGGTTGGTGACCGTGCGCCAGACGATCTGCCCCGCCGGATTGTAGCTGAAGGTGACGGTCAGGTCCTGGCCGGTCCCCGAAGGATTGTGGGACAGCGAACTGAGGCGCGAGACGGCGTCGTATCCCCAGCTCGTTGACACGCCGTTGCCGCGCGCCGCACCGGTCCGCTGTCCGCGGTTGTCATAGGCATAGGTGGCCAGCACCCCGGCGCCGGACGTGGCGCCGTTCTCGCGCACCGACGTCAACGCGCCGTACAGGTCGTAGTCATAGGCGGCATAGTAGCCGTCTGGCCATGTCAGCCGGGTGCGGCGGCCGGCCAGGTCGTACTGGGACGTCATCGTGCCCAGTCCCTGGCTTTCCGTCAGGCGGCGGCCGAGCGCGTCCCACGTCCAATACACATTCCAAGTGTAGAAGCCGGTCGTCTCCAGGTTCAGCGGGCGTCCTAGGTTGTCGTAGGTGATGTCGCGCTGGTCGCCGTCGGGTGGATCGTAGCTGGCCTGACGATTCAGGGCGTCAAAGCCGGCCGTGAAGATCTGTCCCGACCGGTTGCGGAACACGGTCACGTTGGACGCCTGGTCGTAGGTGTACTCGTCAAAATCCGAGGTGGACGTTCCACCGCCGGTCGCATTCGGATAGCGCAGTCGCGACAACCGGTCGAAGCGATCATAAACCGGAACCGAGACATTGCCTTCGCCGTCCGTCAGCGACGCCAGCAGACCGTTCGATGTGTAGGTCGCCGACTCCGTGATCGCCTCCGGGAGGCCGTAGGCCGAGGTCAGAGCCATCACCTGGTCGGCCGCGTCATACGCGTTCCGGACGATTCGGTCGGGACCAAAGGAGCCGGTCGTGGCCGCCGTGCAGGCCGAGGCAGGCGGCGCGGCGAAGGTCGCGGGGTTCATCCGCACCGCAGTGCAGTCGAGACGGTGGGCGGCGTCGTAGCTGACCTGTTGTACGCCGTAGATCGATCCCGACGCGGCGATCGTCGTGCGGACCGGCCGCGCGATATCGTCATAGACGGTTTCTTTCTGTTGCAGCGACGAGAAGGCGCTCCATGCGGCGTCCGACTGGCTCGTCACCGTGCCCTGTTCGACGAGGGTCACCTGGCCATCAGCGTTATAGGTGTTGCGGACCGCCCGGTGTAGCAGGGCGCCGCCGCCGTCGGGGTCCGGCCCCACGACGCCGATCAGTTGGCGGCCCGCGTCATAACGGTGTCGGGTCAAGTCGTTCGAACCGGCGAGCGGGCCGTCGACGGTCTCCACGTCGCCGTTGGCGGTGTAGGTCATGGCCGTGGTGGCCGCCAGCGCGCCCGTGCCGTCGCCCGAGGTGGTGGAGGTGGGCAGCAGATTGTTCGCCACGCCCGATGGTGCGTACGTCGTTGTTATCCTGACCTCGTTCGCCGTGCCAAGGCAGGCCGGCGCCGTGCCCGTGGCGCAGGCCGAAACGGCCGTGGGGCGCCAGACCGGCGTCGGCGCCTGCGTCAGCGTGCCGGCGTTGTTCTTGTACCAGGCGTAGAGGGACGAGTAGCTGACCCGGGTCTGCGGCCGGTCCGCGCCGGGCGTGGGCGCGGGCTGGGTCACGGTCAGCAAGCCGCCATGCGTGGCGTCATAGGTGTAGTCCGTGACGGCGCCGCGCTCGTCGGTCGTGCTCGTCGGCTGGTTGCAGGTGCGGATATTCGCACACGTGGCCGGAAAGCTCGCCGACGTGACGATGTTCGGCAGGTCGGGCGTTCCGGGTTTCTCGGCGTTGGTCAGCTGGGTGACGTTGCCGCGGACGCCATAGGTTATCTCGGTGTAGTTGCCCTCCGGCAGGGTCGTGCGCGTCGGCCGGCCCTGGGCGTCCCAAAGGAAGGTCGTGGTGCGGCCCAGTCCGTCGGTCGAGGAGATCGCCCGGCCCGTCGCCAGGTTGGCGACCACCACATTGGTGTGGGACAGCGGGTCGGTGACCGTGGTCGTGCGGTTGCCGCCGGCATCGACATAGCTGTAGGTCCAGGTGTCCGACCCGACCGTCACCGACGACACGCGGTTCGACGTATAGGCGATCGAGATGTCGTTGCCGCTGGTGCTGGACGGAAAGCGGATGCCGGTCAGCCCATTGGTGAAGCCGGCCGTGTACACCGTGGTTCGGCCCAGTTCGTCGGTGACCTGGTTGCCGCCGGTCGTGCTCGGCCAGGTGCGGCTGAAGGTGCAGGTGACCGCGTCAGGAGCGCAGGCGTCGACCGCCATGTTGAAGCCAGTGACCTTCACCAGGGTGTTGAAGTCGTAGAGTTCGTTCTCCGTCGTCGGGTTGTTGTTGGCGTACTCCAGCTTCAACTGGTAGCCGAGCGTGTTGGTGACCGACTGCAGCCGCCAGGTCGTGAGATAGTAGGGCTTCTCCGGCCACTCGGCGGGCATGAGCACCCGGCCGCTGACGTAGGTGAAGTTGACCACCTCTCCGGAAGGATAGGTGATCGTGCGGATCACGCCGCCGTTCTGGTTCGGCAGCTGGTTGTGGTAGTTCAAGGTGTTCGGCGAGAAGGTCGCGACGGTGCCGTCGGCGGCCGTGTAGGTGAAGGTCGATCCGCTTTTGGTCAGCGTCTGTCCGCGGTCGGACGCCGGGACGTAGACGCTTCCGGCGAGGGTGAACACGTCGGAAAAGCCACCGAAGCTCACCGTGTACGTCGATCCGACGTAGTAGACGGTGCCCATCAGATTGGAGCGCCAGCCGCCGCCGCCCCAGCTCCGGGAGTAGGTCAGTCCGCCCTGACCGGGATTGCCGATGACCACCTCGGTCGCGGAATAATTGAAGGTTCCGTTGATCAGGTCGACGCCTCTCGCGTCGAGCGTGTAGTGGGCGGGCGGCGGTGCGGCCTGGACCTGCGCCGTGGCCGGTGCGGCCGTAACGGCCAGCATCGTTGCCGCCAGAGCGAGCGCAGCGCGCATCATCATTTTCACAGACATGTGGTCGAGCTCCACAGGGCTAAGCCATTGCTCGACTTGAGCACGAGCACGCCGTCGTTTTGAAAGGTGGTTGGGGCGCCGGGGCGGGCGTTGTTCCAGCCTGCCCCGAAAGCTATGGATGAGGGGTCAGAGAAACCCAGTTCGCCGTCCCAACGGACGCGCACGTGGATGGGTCGCCTCTGTCCGGCCCCCTTGCGCCAGAGCGGTCGCAGCAAGCCGGTGACTGCGGGATCGCCGTGCGTCCTCAACGTCATTGGGCGGCGTCGTCCCGCCGGGGTCGTTCCTGGGACAAGGACAGCGCGGCGGGATAGAGCAGGTCGTCTGCGGCGGCGGGTAGCGAGGCCGCGACAACGGCGGAAGGGCTCCCCAGAGAATCCAGCCGGATTCTGGCGGCGGCTCTTTCAAACTCCCGGGCGACGGAGGCGAACATCGGATGGTCGCCGAACGCCTCGCCGAGGCTCTGGAGGAGGGCTGCGTAGGCCATTGTTCCGGTTTGACTGCGATAGGTTCGGTTGTTCGCGTCGTCGTAAGCATAGGAGGAAGCGTGGGTGCCGCCCGCGCCGCTGGTCGTGACGCCCGTCAGTCTGCCGTTGGCGTCATACTGGTAGGTCTGAGTGACCTGAGCGACCGCTGCCGCCGGCAAGCTCGTCAACACCAGAGCGATCGACAGCCGGATGAATGATTTCATGAGAATTCCCCCTAGGATTGCGACTTGCCCGGTTAACGGGTGGCGAGTCAATAGGGTGAAACGGCGCTGAGTTGGTGCCCTGGTGTCTCGCGGTCCGCCCGTATAAGCTCGCGGCTAGGGAGCGTGAGAAAACGGCGACCCACGCCTCAAAGTAGCGTTCCGGGGGTTGGCAACCGCTTTAAACTAGGCCTTGATGAGCGAGCCGTTCGGGGGAGTATCCATGGCAAAGAGCATCAGAGGTCTTGGCGGCGTCATCGCCACCGCGCTGGCCATGAGTCAGCCAATCGCCGCGCAAGCCCAGACCGTTCTCGCGGACCCCAGAGGCTCCGGCCCGATCGTATCGGCCGTGCAATGGCTGCAAGGCACCCTGCTGGGCACCGTCGCGACCGTGGTGGCCGTAATCGCCGTCGCCTGCGTCGGCTTTCTGATGCTGACCGGGCGGATGAACTGGCGATATGGGGCGGTCGTCATCCTGGGTTGTTTCATCCTGTTCGGCGCCGTGAGCATCGTCGCCGGGATCCGGTCGACCGCCTCGTTCGCGGGCTAGGCAAGTGGACGATCTGGATCGCACGCCCCTGTTCACCGCCCTCACCCGGCCGCAGATGTTCGCCGGGGTGACCTACAGTTATTTCGTGATCAACGCCGTGGTCGCCGCGGAGCTGTTTCTGGTGTTTCGGTCGATCTGGGTGCTGCCGATCGCCCTGGTCGTCCACGGCGTCGGCGTGCTGCTCTGCCTCCGCGAGCCCCGAATCATCGACCTGTGGCTGACACGCGTCAGCCAGTGCCCGCGTGTTCACAACCACCGTATCTGGCGATGCAACTCCTACCGCCCCTGAGCCAGGGGGATCGAACGGTCAGGCGTGAGAAACCGGCTGGCGTCCACCTCCCCTACGCGCGGCACGTCGACGATCACACCCTCGAGACGCGGGACGGTCTGCTGCTGCAGGTGATCCAGCTGCGGGGCCTGCTGTTCGAAACCGCCGACACCAGCGAGCTCAACTACCGCAAGACCCTGCGGGACGCGATGCTGCGCGCCATCGGCTCGTCCCGCTTCGCCCTCTACCATCACGTCGTGAGGCGGCGCGTCGATGTCGATCTGGAGCAGCCGTTTCCCGATGACTTCTCGCAGACGCTGGGGGACCGGTGGGCGGAACGGCTCGCCGCCAAACAGCTGTTCGTCAACGATCTCTACCTGACGCTGGTGCGACGGCCGTTGCAGGGCCAGGTCGGAGTCGCCGACCGGATCCGCAACTGGTTCGTCCGCGCCGGCGAGGCTTCCGACGCCGGGCAGGTGGCCGAGCTCGGTCAGCTGGATGCGGGACGAGACGCCCTGCTCTCGGCCCTGGGCGAGTACGCGCCGCGTCTTCTGGGGGTATACGAGACGCCGAACGGCGTGTGTTCCGAGCCGTTGGAGGTTCTCTCCGGCCTGTACAACGCCGAACAGCGGCCGGTGCTGTTGCCGCACCAGGATCTGGGATCCTACCTGCCCTATCGCCGGGTCAGTTTCGGGCAGGACACGGTGGAGCTGTCCGAGGCCGGCCATGTGCCCCGGGAGTTCTTCGGCCTGGTCTCGATCAAGGATTACCCGGCGTGGAGCGCGCCGGGCATGTTCGACGAGCTGCTGCGGCTGCCGTTTGAACTGGTCATCACCCAGTCCTTCGCCTTCGTCGAACGGCAGACCGCACTGGAGCGCATGAACCTGGCCCTGCGGCGCATGCGGTCGGCCGAGGACGAGGCGCTTTCTCTGCGCGGAGAACTCGCCCACGCCAAGGACGATGTCGCGGCGGGGCGGGCCGGATTCGGCGAGCACCATATGACGATCGGGGTGCGGGGCGCGACGCTGGAAGCCATCGACGCCGGCGTCGCCGAGGTGACGGCTGCCCTCGCCGACATGGGCATCGTCGCCGTTCGCGAGGAGATCGCCCTGGAGCCGGCCTTCTGGGCGCAGTTCCCGGCAAACTTCAAATACATCGCCCGGCGGGGGCTGGTGTCGACGAACAATTTCGCCGGCCTCGCCAGCATCCACAACTTCCCGACCGGCGCCGAGACCGGATCCCACTGGGGTGACGCCATCACCCTGCTGGAGACGACCGCGGCCGGGCCCTATTTCTTCAACTTCCACCAGGGCGATCTCGGAAACTTCACCGTCATCGGCCCGTCCGGATCGGGCAAGACGGTGGTGCTCAACTTCCTGTTGGCCCAGGCGCGCAGGCTCCAGCCCCGCATCATCTTCTTCGACAAGGACCGGGGCGCCGAGCTGTTCATCAGGGCCATCGGCGGCCGTTATGATCTGCTGCGGCCCGGCCAGGCGTCCGGTCTCAATCCGCTTCAACTCGACGACACGCCGACCAACCGCGGCTTCCTGGTCGACTGGCTCGCCCAGCTGGCGGGCGAGGCGGACGTTACGGACCTCGCCCGTATCCGCGACGCGGTCGCCGCCAATTTCGAACAGCCGGTCAAGCATCGCCGGTTGAGACACCTGGTCGAGCTGTTCCGCGGCGATCAGCGCCCCCACGCCGGCGACCTGTGGTCGCGGCTGCGTCCTTGGTGGGGCGACGGCGAGCGCGCCTGGCTGTTCGACAATCCGAAGGATCTGACCGACCTGTCAGCCCAGACGGTCGGCTTCGACATGACGGTGTTGCTCGACGACCCGGTCCTCCGCACCCCGGCGATGATGTACCTGTTCCACCGGGTCGAGGAACGGCTCGACGGCACGCCGGCGATCATCGTCGTCGATGAAGGGTGGAAGGCGCTCGACGACGATATTTTTGTGCGGCGCATCAAGGACTGGGAAAAGACCATCCGCAAGCGCAACGGCATCGTCGGCTTCGCCACCCAAAGCGCCCAGGACGCGTTGGAAAGCCGCATCGCCAGCGCCATCATCGAACAGGCCGCGACCCAGATCTTCATGGTCAACGCCAAGGCCCGCGCCGAAGACTATGTGCAGGGATTCGGCCTGACGCCGCATGAGTTCGACCTGATCCGCACCCTGCCGGACAGCGCCCATTGCTTCCTGATCAAGCGCGGCGGCGAGAGCGTCGTGGCGCGGCTCGACTTGTCCGGCGAGGACGACATCCTGACCATTCTCTCGGGCCGCGAACGGACCGTGCGCCTGCTCGACACCCTTCGCGCCTCCGTCGGCGATAATCCCGCCGAGTGGATGGCGCCCCTCCTGGAGCAGGCATGAACATCGGTGCCTGTCCCGCTCTGACCACCGGCGAGGCGTTCCTCTCGACGCTGCTGCGGCACATCGACTGTCAGGCGCAGACGATCGGGTCGACGGGCTATCAGGCGTTGGCTGATCCCGGCTCGCCCCTGGCGGCGGTATTGACCGGCCTGCTGACCCTCTTCGTCGCCCTGTTCGGCTTCCGCATGCTGTTCGGCCAGGCGCCGAGCGTGCGCGACATGGTCATGGCGGCGGTCAAGATCGGCGTGGTGCTGACGCTCGCCACCAGCTGGGGAGCCTACCGGACGGTGGTCTACGACGTCATCGTAGACGGCCCGTCGCACCTCAGCGCCGCCATTGGCCGGCCCGCCGCCCTGCCCGGCGCCGGCGGCGACCTGATCGACCGCCTGCAGGCGGCGGACGGCGCCATCATCCGGCTGACCAATCTGGGAACCGGGCGCGAAGATGGGATCTCCCGGCCGCCTCCGGGTCGAACCGATCCGAACCAGCCGCCCGAGCGAACCCCCCTCCCCGACAATCCGGTGCTCGGCTGGGCGCGGGTGCTGTTCCTGTCCGGCGTGGTCGCCGCCGTCGCCACGGTCCGGGTGACGGCGGGGGTTCTGCTGGCTCTGGCGCCCCTCATGGCAGGACTGCTGTTGTTCGACATCGGACGCAGCCTGTTCGCCGGTTGGGCCCGCACCCTGGTGTTCACCCTCCTGGCCTCCATCGCCGTCACCCTGATGCTCGGCGTTGAGTTGGCGCTTCTGGAGCCCTGGCTGACGCAGGTCCTGCTGTTGCGCGAGGCCAGGATTCTCACCGCCTCGGCCCCCGTTGAATTGCTGATCCTGTGTCTGGCCTTCGCTCTGGCCCTGTTCGGATCGCTCGCGGTCCTGCTGCGGCTGGCGTTCACGGTGCACCTCTCGATCAACCTCGCCCGCCTACCCTTCCTCCAACGGGGCGCCGAACCGCAGGAGCGTCTCGTCATGCTTCCGGACCAGTCCACGCCCTACCCGGCTCCATCCCGGGCCCTGGCCGTCGCGGACGCCCTTCGCGCCTCGCAGACCCGCGCCCGTACCGGGCCGACCCCATCCTATGCGGGCTCCATCGCCCAGCCCCTGACCGCGCCTCGCGCGGCCGGCGGCCAAGCGGATGGATTCATGGCGCCGTCCTTCGGGCAGACCTTGCGCCGTAGCAGACCGCGGAAGTCGCTCGGCGCCGCGCTTCGGGATCGTCGCTCATGAAGAAATCAAGCCGCGAAGCGCTCAACGCCTACTACCGTGAAGCCGGAAGCTGGGCTTCGGACCGAATCGGCGCGCTCCAGGCCTCGCGTCGCCTCGCCTGGATCATGGCGATTACGGCCGTCGCCGTCGCCGTGGTCGAGGCCCTGGCGCTGGTCATCCTCATGCCGCTGAAGACGGTAGTCCCCTACACCCTACTGGTCGACCGTACGACGGGTTTCGTCCAGGCGCTCAAACCGCTCGAACCGAACCAGATCACCCCTGACCGGGCGCTCGTTCAATCCATGCTCGTTCAGTATGTCATCGCCCGCGAAAGCTTCGACATCGCGACCCTCCAGGCCAACTACCAGAAGGTCGGCCTGTGGTCGGCGGACAAGGCGCGCGACGAATATCTGAACCTGATGCAGCCCTCCAATCTGGACGGGCCCCTGATCCGCTATCCCCGAAACGCGGTCGTCGAGACCCGCGTGAAGAGCGTGTCGCGCCTGGACGAACAGTCCGCCCTCGTGCGCTACGAAACCGTACGGAAGGACGAGGGCGCCCAAGCCCTGCCGGCGCAGCATTGGGTCGCCATCATCCAGTATCGCTTCTCCGGAGAGCCCATGTCGGCGGAGGACCGGTTCCTCAACCCCTTGGGTTTCCAGGTCCTGGAGTACCGCCGCGATCCCGAGGCCTTGCCCCAGGCGGATGCCGTGGTGGCGGTCGAGACCACGGATCCGCTGGTGCTCGAGGTCGACGGACCGGTCACCGTCTATCCGACGGACGAAACGCCGTGAGGCGCCTCATCCTTCTCTGTCTGCTCCTCGGCACGCCGGCCATGGCCCAGACTTCGCCGAGCCCGCAGCCGGGCGATCCCCGGCTTCAATCCATCCCGTACGACGCCGGCAAGGTGGTTCGGCTGAACGTGGCGACCAATTTCCAGCTGACCGTGATCTTCAATCCGACGGAACGGGTCGAGAATGTCGCGATCGGCAACAGCGACGCCTGGCAGGCGACCGTCAACCGGCGCGGCGACACCCTTTTCCTCAAGCCGGTCCGTCAGGACGGCGCGACGAATATGACGGTGATAACGGACGCCCGGATCTATAATTTCGAGCTGACGTCGAGCTACGGTCCCACCGCCGACACCCCGTACACGGTGCGGTTTCTTTATGACGAGACGCCGTCCGAGGTCCCGGCGGGTCCCCTCCCCCAGCCCGGCGTCGGTCAGTACAGACTGAGGGGGCCCGCCGCCTTGCGTCCGCTCGCCGTCACCGACGACGGTGTGCGAACCTATATCCAGTGGCGTCCCGAACAGGTCCTGCCGGCCGTTTTCGCCATCGACGCGAGGGGCGATCCGGTTCTGGTGGACGGCCATGTCCGGGACGGTCGCTACGTCATCGACGCCGTATATCGGACCCTGGTGTTCCGCCTCGAGCGACAGACCGCCCGTGCGCTCCGCGTTCCCGTGAGGAACCGGCGGTGAATCCCGACATCCGGAAAACTCGACGGGAAGGCGCAAACACGGCGGACATCCGCCCCATGGTGGCGCGCGCCCGCGGCCAGGCCCCGGCCTGGCTCATGATGGGGATCATCGTCCTGGGCGGCGTCATGCTGTTCGTGGTCCTGGACGGCCAGAGGCGCGCCGCCACCGCGCCGACGACCCAGGTGAGGGTGGTGGACGGCGTGTACGCGCGGTCTGCGTTGCCGCCGCTCTACATCGCGCCCGTCCCGCCGCCCCCGCCCCCGCCGCCGGCCGAATTGGGTCCCGAGCCCGCGCCTGCGCCGCCTCC
>NZ_JAVHLH010000007.1 GCF_031082345.1 Brevundimonas sp.
CGACATTTTCTTCAGTTGGGCCGCTAGGCGGGACACCTTGCGCGAGCCCGTGTTCTTGTGAACGACGCCCTTGGTGACGGCGCGCATCAGTTCGGATTGCGCCTCGATGAAGGCCGCCTTGGCGGCGCCGGCGTCGCCGCCCGTCACGGCTTCCTGGAACTTGCGCAGGAAGGAGCGGACGCGCGTGCGGCGCGACTTGTTCACTTCGGTGCGGGCCGCGATCTTGCGGATCGCTTTCTTGGCGCCGGGGTTGTTGGCCATCAGTCAAACCTTCGAACGGAAAACGCCGCGGAGCACACGTCCACGGCGCGAAAATCTCAAGAGCGCGCGGCTATAGCGGAAAGGGCCCATCGCGGCAAGCCGCTCCGGACTCCTTTTGGCCTACCGCCTTTCGGGCTGCTTGAGGCCGGGGCGATCAAGGCGAGTCTCAGCGCCCCGTGAACACCGGCTTCCGCTTTTCGACGAAGGCCGCCATGCCCTCCTTCTGGTCCTCGAAGGCGAACAGGGAGTGGAACAGGCGGCGCTCGAACTGGACGCCCTGGGTCAGGGTCGTCTCGAGGGCGGCGTTGACCATCTCCTTGTTGGCCATGACGGCCAGCGGGCTCTGGGAGGCGATCTTCGCGGCGATCTTGCGGACCTCGTCCAGCAGGGTCTCGTGCGGGACGACGCGGGCGGCGAGGCCGGCGCGTTCGGCCTCGGCGGCGTCCATCATCCGGGCGGTCAGCACCATGTCCATGGCCTTCGACTTGCCGACCAGCCGGGTCAGGCGCTGCGAGCCGCCGATGCCGGGAGCGACGCCGAGGTTGATCTCGGGCTGGCCGAATTTCGCCTTCTCACTGGCGACGATGAAGTCGCACAGCATGGCCAGTTCGCAGCCGCCGCCCAGGGCGAAGCCGTTGACCGCGGCGATGATCGGCTTGCGGAAGCGGGTGATGCGGTCGTGGCCGAGCGAAAAGAAATTGGCCTTGTACATGTCGGCGTAGGACTGGTCCGACATCTCCTTGATGTCGGCGCCGGCGGCGAAGGCCTTGTCGCCCGAGCCGGTCAGGATCAGGCAGCGCACGCTGTCATCGTGCTCGACCGCGTCGAGGAAGTCCGACAGGTCCCTGAACAGGGCCGAGTTCAGCGCGTTCAGCGCCTCGGGGCGGTTCAGGGTCACCACCGCATAGCCGTCGGCGTGGCGCTCGATGAGCAGGGTGGAATAGCTGTCGGTCATGGGTTGCTCCTCGTCTGCGGACTGCATACCGATCCCGTCACGGCGGCGAAAGGCCGACCATCTCGCCGAGCTTCAGCACCGTGTTCCAGTTGCGGCCCGTGCCCATGCCCAGCAGGCGCGGCGTGGCCTTCTTGAAGACGCCCGACTGGCCCTGGCCCTCGGGAAACCAGAAATAGAGCACGTCGCCGACCGCCTCGACCCGCTCACCGCCCGCGGCGAGGTCGCGGCAGGCGTCCAGCGCGCCGTCTCTGATCCCGTCCTTCATGACCATGGCCAGAACCCTGGACGGGTGGGCGGCCGCTTCGTCCGGGAAGGGGTTGGCGGCGACCAGCCTTGCCCACTGTTCCGGCGTGCGGACCATGGCGGCGATCCCGAGGCCGAAGCGGCGCTCCATCTCCGCCTCGATCTCGCGTTCGAGCGCGGCGGTCGCCTTGTCGCTCTCAACCACGAGATTGCCGCTGGCCAGAAGCGTGCGGGGATTCTTCAGCCCCATCGCCTCGGCCATGGCGCGCTGATCGGCCACGGGGGCGCGCACGCCGCCGGTGTTCATGCCGCGAAACAGGATGATGCGGTGGGTCATGGCGTCAGCGTTTCTGGCAGGCGGGACAGAAGAAGGTCGAGCGCCCGCCCTGGACGACGCGTCTGACCACGCCCGTGCAGCCCTCGCCGGCGCAGGGTTTTCCCTCCCGGCCGTAGACGTCGAAGCGGTGCTGGAAATAGCCCTGCCCGCCCTCCGCATTGGCGAAGTCGCGCAGGGTCGAGCCGCCCGCCGCGATGGCGTCGTTGAGGACGTCGCGGACGACGGCGGCGAGCGTCTCCAGACGGGGCCTCGACACCTTGCCGGCGGCGACGAGCGGCGAGATGCAGGCGCGGTACAGGGCCTCGCAGACATAGATGTTGCCGAGGCCGGCGACGATGCGCTGGTCCAGCAGACTGACCTTGATCGACTGCTTCTTCCCCGCGAAGGCCTCGGCCAGGTGAGCGCCGGAAAAGCCGTTGCCGAGCGGTTCGGGACCCAGGGCGGCGAACCATGGATGCGCCTCGATCTCCGCCGAGGGGATCAGGCCCATGAAGCCGAAGCGGCGGGCGTCGGCGAAACCGAGGCGCGTCGTCGAGGATCCGCGAACCGCGCACAGGCTGACGTGTTCGTGCTTGCCGGCGATGGGCGCCGCCTCCTCGAACTCGCCCAGTTGTTCGCCGTCGAGGGTGAAGCGGCCGGTCATTCCGAGATGGGTCACCCAGGTCTCGCCGGTCGACAGCGGCATGAGCAGGTATTTGGCGCGGCGGTCGATGCGCTGGACCGTCGCCCCCTCGAGCCGTTCCGTGAACCGTTCGGGGAAGGGGAAGCGCAGGTCGGGCCGGTTCTGGCGAACCCGGCCGAGGCGCGCGCCCTCGAGGACCGGCTGCAGGCCGCGGCGGACGGTCTCGACCTCGGGAAGTTCGGGCATGGCGAAGCGATAGCCGCTGTGGATCGGGGCGGAAAGGTCCCGTCGGCGCGGCTGCCGGTTCGTCCGTCAACAGGACGATTGCCCGGCGCGCGGTTCTCGGCTTACCTCCGTCGCAACAAGGGAGAGGGCCTCACGTGACCGACACTGCCGCAAAGGCGCCGCCGACGACCGGCAAGCGCATCGAACTGACGCTGCGCGCCCTGGTGCTGGGCTGTCTGCTGGCGGTCGTGTTCACCGCCGCCAACACCTATCTCGGCCTCAAGGTCGGCCTGACCTTCGCCTCGGCCATTCCGGCGGCGGTCATCTCCATGGCCATCCTGCGGATGTTCAAGGACTCGACCATCTGGGAGAATATGACGGTCCAGACCGTCGCCTCGGTCGGCGGGGCGATGAGTTCGATCATCTTCGTCCTGCCCGGCCTCGTCATGGTCGGCTGGTGGCTGGAGTTCCCGTTCTGGGAGTCCGTGCTGATTTGCGTCTTCGGCGGCGTGCTGGGCGTGACCTTCTCCATTCCTCTTCGTCGCGCCCTCGTGGTCGAGGCGAACCTGCCCTATCCCGAGGGAGTCGCGGCGGCCGAGGTGCTGACCGTCGGCTCGCGGGGCGCGGAACAAACCGAAAGCGCCGTGCGCGAGAACGCGTCCGGGCTGTGGGTCGTGATCACCGGAGCGGTGGTGTCGGCGGGCTATGCCCTGCTGGTCGCCGGGCGGGTGTTCGCGGGCGAGGCGGCGCGGTTCATCAAACTGCCGGCGACGCTGGGCGGCGGGGCCACGGGCATGGGCTTCAGCATGCAGTTCGCGCTGCTGGGCGCCGGCCATCTGATCGGCCTGGCCGTCGGCCTGGCCCAGCTGTTCGGCCTGATCCTGGCCTGGGGGATTGCGGTGCCGATCCTGACCGCGCCCGACACCATCGCCTGGATGACGGCCAACGGCATTCCCTCGATCGCCGCCGGCCTGCCCGCGGGCGCTCCCGCCGAAGAGCTGGCCGGGACGGTCTGGGGCGAGGAAGTGCGCCTCATGGGCGCCGGCGTCATCGGCGTGGCCGCCATCTGGACCCTGATCAAACTGGCGGGGCCTCTGATCACCGGCCTGACCTCGGCCCTGGCCGCCAACCGCCGCCGTCAGGGCGGCGAGGTTCTGGACCGGACCGAACAGGACATTCCGATCAATATCGTCGCCGGTCTGTCGGTCGTCTGTCTGGTCGGCATCGGCGGGCTTCTGGCCTGGCTGGCCCAGGGCAATCCGACCCTGGCGGGTTCGACGGCCCTGCTGGTCGGCGGCGGACTGATCTATGTCATCTTCATCGGCTTCGCCGTGGCCGCCATCTGCGGCTATATGGCCGGCCTGATCGGATCGTCGAACAGCCCGGTGTCCGGGGTCGGCATCCTGGCCATCGTCATCGCCTCGGTGCTGATGCTGGGCGTGCTGGCGCTGGCGGGCCTGCCGGCCGACCCGTCGGTGATCGCCTTCGCCCTGATCGTGACGGCGATCGTCTTCGCCGTGGCGGTCATCGCCAACGACAACCTCCAGGACCTGAAGACCGGCCAGCTGGTCGCGGCGACTCCGTGGCGTCAACAGACGGCCCTGATCGTCGGGGTTTTCGCCGGCGCCCTCGTCATCCCGCTGATCCTGAATCTGCTGAACACGGCCTTCGGCTTCGCGGGCGGTCCGGCCGGCATTGCCGACGAACCGCTGGCCGCGCCGCAGGCGACCCTGATTTCGGCCCTCGCCCGGGGTGTCATCGGCGGCGACCTGCGCTGGGACCTGATCGGTCTGGGCGCCGTGATCGGCGTGGTCGTCATCCTGCTGGATGTCGTCCTCAGCCGTGCGACCCGGGGGAAGATGAAACTGCCGCCGCTGGCCGTGGGCATCGGCTTCTACCTGCCGGCCGCGGTCACCACCATGCTGGTGGTCGGGGCGGTCTGCGGCTGGATCTATGACAAGGCGATCAAGACCACCCGGTTCGCCGATGTCGGCCGCCGCATGGGGGTGCTGCTGGCCTCCGGCCTGATCGTCGGCGAGAGCCTGTTCCTGGTCATGACCGCGGGCGTGATCGTCGGCACCCGCAACGACGCGCCCTTCGCCATGCTGCCCGAGGGCTCGACCTGGCCGGCCATGACGGCGGGGATCGCGGTCTTCGTGGTCCTGACGCTGGCCCTGTACGCCTGGGTGAGGAGCCGGTCCGCCAGGGTCTGATCCTGCCCTCGCCCCGCCGCTTTTCCGGGGCATAACACCCTTCGTTACGCCAGTGCGTGCTCGCCGCGCACTGGCGTTTCGCCGTTCGCCCCTGTAAGAGGCGCGCGCTCCCCGCACCGTCGCCAAAATCCAGCGGCCCGCACTCGCCGGCCGCCCTGCACGTCTGATAGTCAAATGAATCTGCGCAACGTCGCCATCATCGCCCACGTCGACCACGGCAAGACCACCCTGGTGGACCAGCTTCTGGCCCAGTCGGGCGTATTCCGAGCCAATGAGGCGACGACCGAGCGCGCCATGGACTCCAACGACCAGGAGCGCGAGCGCGGCATCACCATCCTGGCCAAATGCACCTCGGTGCTGTGGAACGGCAAGGCGGGCGAGACCCGCATCAACATCATCGACACCCCCGGCCACGCCGACTTCGGCGGCGAGGTCGAGCGGATCCTCGGCATGGTGGACGGCTGCGTCCTGCTGGTCGACGCCGAGGAAGGCGTCATGCCGCAGACCAAATTCGTGCTGACCAAGGCGCTGAAGATGGGCCTGAAGCCGATCCTTTGCATCAACAAGGTCGACCGCGCCCACGCCGATCCGGACAAGGTCCATAACGCCGCCTTCGACCTGTTCGCCGCCATCGGCGCGACCGACGAGCAGCTGGACTTCCCGCACATCTACGCCTCGGGCCGGGCCGGCTGGGCGACGCTGGACCTGAACCAGCCGTCCGACAACCTGTCCCCGCTGTTCGACCTGATCGTCGACCATGTGCCGCCGCCCAAGGTCGTCGAGAACAAGGACAAGCCGTTCCAGATCCTGAACGTGCTGATCGAGAGCGATCCCTTCCTCGGCCGTCTGCTGACCGGCCGGATCGAGAGCGGCAAGGCCGTTCCGGGCATGGCCATCAAGGCCCTGTCGCGCGACGGCAAGACCATCGAACAGGGCCGCATCACCAAGGTGCTGGCCTTCCGCGGCCTGAAGCGCCAGCCGGTGGACGAGTCGGAGGCGGGCGACATCGTCGCCATCGCCGGCATGTCCAAGGCCACTGTGGCCGACACCCTGTGCGCGCTTGAAGTCACCGAGGCGCTTCCCGCGCAACCCATCGATCCCCCGACCATCTCCATGACCGTCTCGGTCAACGACAGCCCGCTGGCCGGCCGCGAAGGCGACAAGGTGCAGTCGCGCGTCATCCGCGATCGTCTGTTGAAGGAGGCCGAGGCCAATGTCGCCATCCGCGTCACCGAGACCGGCGGCAAGGACGCCTTCGAGGTCGCCGGCCGCGGCGAACTGCAGCTGGGCGTGCTGATCGAGAACATGCGCCGCGAGGGCTTCGAGCTGTCGATCAGCCGTCCGCGCGTGGTCTATCAGACCGGCGAGAACGGCGAGCGGCTGGAGCCGATCGAGGACGTCGTCATCGACGTCGACGACGAATACACCGGCGTGGTCATCGAGAAGCTGTCGGCCCGCAAGGCCGAGCTGAAGGACATGGGCCCGTCGGGCGCCGGCAAGACGCGCCTGACGCTGAAGTCGCCGTCGCGCTCGCTGATCGGCTACCAGGGCGAATTCCTGACCGACACCCGCGGCTCGGGCGTGCTGAACCGCGTGTTCAGCCACTATGAGCCGCACAAGGGCGCCATCGAGGGCCGTCTGAAGGGCGTGCTGGTCTCCAACGGCGACGGCGAGACCGCCGCCTTCGCCCTGTGGAACCTCGAGGAGCGCGGCGTCATGTTCGTCGGCGCCGGCGAGAAGACCTACCAGGGCATGATCATCGGCGAGAACGCCCGCTGGGACGACCTCGACGTCAATCCGATGAAGGCCAAGCAGCTGAACAACATCCGCGCCTCGGGCAAGGATGAGGCCGTTCGCCTGACCCCGCCCCGCCGCCCCTCGCTCGAACAGGCGATCGCCTACATCGAGGAAGACGAGCTGGTCGAGGTGACGCCGAAATCGATCCGGCTGCGCAAGCAGGTGCTGAACCCGTCGTTCCGCAAGAAGCGCGTCCGCGAGGACTGACAAACGGGCGGAATTGGAGCGGTTTCGGCCAATCCGGGCGCTGGCGGGGTCATTTCGGGGCGAGAGAAACAATCCCCGCGGGGGCGCGGTTTGCCTTGCGGTGCGAGCCGTTCCGCTCGCTTAACGCAAGGCTGACCATCATGCGAAAGACCGCGCTCCTGACCGGGGTCGCCGGCCTGTTCCTCATGACCGCTCCCGCGATCGCCCAGGACGGCACGGCCCCGCAGACTACGCCTCCCGCCACCCCGCCGGAGCAGGCGACCCAAGCCCCCACCCTCACGCTTCAGCCCGGCATGACCGTGCGCGGGAGCGACGGCGACCTCGGGGTCCTCGTCGGCGCCCGGACGAACGGCGGCAATCAGCAGCTGACGGTGCAGGGCGCCGACGGGACGGTGCGCGCCGTGCCGATCGACGGCATCCGCCAGGAGGGTGACGTCGTCGTCGTCGACTTCACCCTAGAACAGTTCGGCTCCGCCGACACGGTGACCCAGCCGGCCGTTCCCGCCACGCCGGCTGAACCCGGCGTGACTCCCGCGACCCCGGCGACCCCCGCCGTCCCGGGCGTCCGCAGCGAAGAGGAAGACGACGGCGACGTGGACGACGGCACGGAAGCCGGCGAGGGCGAAGTCCGCGGCGCCACTCCGGCCACGCCCGCCGTTCCGGCGACCCCGGCCCAGCCGGGCGTGACTCCGGCCGAACCGGCCACCCCTGCTGAGCCGGCGAGTCCGCCGGAACCGTCGCCCCCGACGCTGCCGCCCGAGTCTCCGGCCTCGCCGAAGCCGGGCGAAGGTCCGGGCGATGCTCCCGGCAAGCCGAACGGCTGATCGTCTGACGCGCAAAAGAGAGGGCGGCTCCGCGAGGAGCCGCCCTTTTTTGATTGCCTGAAGAGGCTGGCCGTCAGGCCCGCCGCTTCACCAGCCCCAGCAGGAACAGCAGGATGATCGCGCCGAGCGTGGCGACGATGATGCCGATAATCCAGCTTCCAGAGGCATCTCCCCCCAGGAGGGTATTGTACAGGAAGCCGCCGATCAGGGCGCCGACGATGCCGACGATCAGATTGGTCAGGAGACCGTGGTTCCGCCCCATGATCTGTTCAGCCAGCCAGCCGGCGATAATGCCGATGACAATCCACGCAATCCATCCAAACCCACTCATAGTCCGCTCCTTCCAGCGTTGGTCGATGGCCGTTTAATGCGCCGGAAGCTCAACGGTTGCGGCGAGCCGGAAGAACCCTGTTCACCGGTTCTCCCCTCCTGCGGGAAGGCGGCACGGCCCTTGCCCCCGGAAGGGCGAGCCGTCCCGCTTCGGGACAGGCTGGGAACAAGGGGAATTGGGGCCATGGCCACCGACATCGACCTTCACCTCGGACGCCGCCTGCGCCGCCGGCGGCGTCTGCTGGGCCTGACGCAACAGCAGCTGGCCACCCAGGTCGGCATTCGCTTCCAGCAGATCCAGAAATACGAGTGCGGCGCCAATCGCATCTCGGCCGCCCGCCTGTGGCAACTGGCCGAGGCGCTGGAATCGCCGGTCAGCTATTTCTACGACGGTCTCGAAGAGGCCATCGAGCGGCAGGAGGCGGCCAACCAGGGCGGGGAGATGTTTTCCCGCAAGGAAACGCTCGACCTGATCCAGGCCTACTACCAGCTCGGGGAACGCCCGCGCCGCCGCCTGCTCGACCTCGCCAAGTCGCTCCATGCCGAGGGCGAGGCCGCCTGACCTTGCGGCGCAATGATACGGTGACATGAGGGCGGGGCGTGAGTATCCCGCCTGCATGACCGAGTATGAAGCGTTCGCCGTCGAACTGGCCCGTGAGGCCGCCCGCGTGTCCCTGCCGTATTTCCGGCAGGCCTGCGAGGAGACGGACAAGGGCGGCGCCGCCGGCTTTGATCCGGTGACCCAGGCCGACCGCGAGGCCGAGACGGCGATCCGGCGTCTGATCGCCGACCGCTATCCCGCGCACGGCGTCATCGGCGAGGAGTACGGCGAGGATCGGCCGGACGCCGACCATGTCTGGATCCTCGACCCGATCGACGGCACGCGGGCCTTCATCGCCGGCCTGCCGCTGTGGACCAATCTGATCGCCCTCAGGACGGACGGCCGACCGACCGTCGGCGTGATCGGCCAGCCGTATCTGGACGAGATCTTCCTGGGCGGTCCGTCCGGCGCGCGCCTGCTGAGGGCCGGGGCGGAGACGCCGCTGGCGGTGCGCGCCTGCGCCCGGCTGAACGAAGCCCTGGTCGCCACCACCGATCCCGACCTGTTCAGCGGCGCCGAACTGGGCGCCTGGACCCAGGTGCGGGCCGCCGCCCGGCTCGCCCGGCTGGGCTGCGACGCCTACGCCTACGCCATGCTGGCCGCCGGCCGGATCGACCTGGTGGCCGAGAGCGCGCTGCAGGTCTGGGACTGGTCGGCGCTGGTTCCGGTGATCGAGGCGGCGGGCGGCGAGGTCACCAACTGGCGCGGCGAGGCGCCGGACGGCGGCGGCCAGATCCTGGCGGTGGGTGACGCGCGCCTGCGGGACCAGGCGCTGGTCGCGCTTCGCCGGGCGGCGATCTAGGCGGCTTCGGTGGGTTCGCGCTCGACCGGAGGGCCGGGGATGGGCGACAGATCCTCGACCGGCGAGATATAGGCGCCCATGGCGTCGAACTCGTCCAGGAAGACCGCGCGCTTCTCGTCGGTCTCCATGATGACCTCGTGCTTCGCCCCCGGGATCTCGACATAGCGGCCGCGGCCGAGTCGCCGAGCGGCCCATTTGTTGGTCTGTTTCCAGATCCGGTCGTCCTCGGCCGCCTGCACGATGGCGACGGGCACGCGGACCGACTTCAGGGCCTTGGGCTTGAGCGACCGCTCTCCGGCGTCCAGCGCCACCGCCAGCCAGCCCCAGGTGGGTCCGCCGACGGCGAGATGCGGGCAGGCGTACAGCTGCTGGCGCCACTGTTCGTAGCGGCTCTCATCCGTGGTCAGGGCGTCCTTCTCGAAGGTGTGGTCGAAGGGATCGTCCGGATTGTCGAGCACATAGTCGCCGGCCTTGCCGTGGCGCAGGTTCCAGCGGACGGCCAGCTTGACCGACCACATCGACCGCTTGCCGGTCCTGATGCGCAGCATCGGGCTGGTCAGGATCGCGCCGGAAAATCTTTCGTCGCCTGCCTGCAGCGTCATCAGGTTGAACACGCCGCCCATCGAATGGCCGACCATGATCCACGGCTTGGGCGCGCGGGCTTCATAGGCGTCCAGCAGGCGGGCGTAGTCGTCGAGGAATTCCTCGACCGCGCGGGCATGGCCCTTCAGGCGATCGGGCAACAGCCGCGCCGAAAGCCCCTGGCCGCGCCAGTCGTGGGCCAGGACGCACCAGCCCCGCGCCAGGAAGTTGCCGATCACCTCGAAATATTTCTCGATCGGCTCGGTCCGGCCCGGGCTGACGATGACGGTGCCGCGCGGCTTGCGGGTGACGAGGGTCGAGGGGGTCCAGAAGGCCGCGCGCAGGCGCAGGCCGCCGGCCCCACGGAACCACTCGCCGGTCCCGCCCGGAGGTGCGGAGGCGCCTGGAACCCCCATCAAGGGGGCGTTGGCGGCGTAGGCGGCGGCTCGGCTCACTCGGGTTTCCTGAATCTCAAGGTCATGCGGTCGCTTTCGCCGATCTCGTCGTATTTCGACCGGTCGAAGGTCGGGTCCGGCGGCGATCCGCGCGGCGCGGTCAGTCCCATCGGCGGCAAGGTCTCGACGCCGAAGGGATGATCCTTGGTATCCCTTTCATTCGCGTTGATTTCCGAAGAGGCGACGAAGGCGAAGCCGGCCTCGGCGGCCAATTGTCTGACGAACGCCTCCTGCACGTATCCGTTCGCCGCGGTCGGATCCTGATCCTTGTCCGGTCCCAGCCGGTGCTGTTCGATCCCGAGGACGCCGCCCGGCCGCAGCGCGGAATAGGCGTCGGCGAAGGCCTTCTCGGCGATGCCCGCCGCCATCCAGGCGTGGATGTTGCGCATGAACAGGACCATGTCCGCCGTGCCCGCGGGGACGACGGGCCCGGAGGTGGGGCCGAATTCGGAGAGTTCGACTTCGCCGTACAGGCGCCGGTCGTTTGTGAATCGCCTCTGGAAGGCGGCGGTGAGCTGGGTCTGGGCCGGGTCGGCGCCCGGGCCGGTCTGGAATCCCGCGGCGATATAGCGTCCGCCGCCCTCGGCCAGGTAGGGAGCCAGGATCTCCGTCCACCATCCGCTTCCGGGCCAGAACTCGACCACGGTCATGCGCGGCTGCAGGCCGAAGAAGCGCAGGGTTTCCATCGGATGGCGCCAGGCGTCCCGGGCGCGGTCCTGGGCGCGCCAGGGACCGGCGACGGACCACTCCAGCGACCCCTTGGCCGGGCCATCCGGCTGGGGCGGCGGTTCAGCGGTCTTCTCCCGGCCGCAGCCGGCCAGGGCAAGCAGGGCGGCGCCGCCGGAAAGCACGTTCCGACGCGACGTCAACGGTCGCCAGACCTCTGTTCGTTTAGCCATTCACGTCCCCCGTGAGGCGCCCGCCGCCATACGGTTCGTCCCGACGGCCAAGGCCTTAACCCTGTTCCCATGACCGGTCAAAGCCGTTGCCGCCGCCCGCTGCATCAGGCCGGCTTGCGGAACCGCAGGGTCATCCGGTCGCTCTCGCCGATGGCGTCGAAGGCGGCGCGTTCGGCGTCCGTCAGCGGGGTCGGCCGGTCGTTGGCGTTGCCCTCGCGCGGGGCGCTGGTGCGAACCGGCGGCAGGGTCCAGACGCCGTAGGGATGGTCGCGGTCATCGGCCGGATTGGCGTTCAACTCGCTGCGCGCGTCCAGATCGAAGCCAGCGGCCAGCGCGGCCCGGATGACGTAGCTTTCCGGCATATAGCCGGTCGGGGCGGTCTGGTCGGGGTTCAGGCCGTCGACGCTGCGGTGCTGCTCTACGGCCAGCACGCCGCCGGGCTTCAGCGCCTTGAAGAAGGCGGCGAGGTAGGGCTCCGTCCGGCCGGCGCGATGCCAGTTGTGGAAGGCGCGGGCGACGACGACCATGTCCGCGGTTCCGTCGGCGACCCCCATGCCCTCCAGCGGCCGGTTGACCGGAACATAGGTCCCCCCGGTGGCGGCCGCGTAGGGCTCGAGGATGTTGCGCCACCAGCCGGCCCGGCCCGGTTCGATCTCGACCACCGTCGAGCCCGGCGTCAGGCCCCAGAAGGTCAGGGTCTCGAACGGGCGGCGGTAGACGTCGCGCGCCACATCGGCGGCGGGGCGGGACGGCGAGGCCACGGCCGCCTGGAGGGCGCCGTCCTCCTGCAGCACCGGCGGGGTCATGGCCGCGCGGCGCGCGGAGCGCTGGCCCGGCGTCTCGTCAAGCGTGGGCATGGCGGGGAGGGTCTGGGCGACGGCGAGCGACGGAAGGGCGAACGCGGTGGTCAGGGCGAGGGCCAGCAGGCGCATGGAGCGTCTCCAGTGGAGGGGATGGTGGCGGAACCCTGCGGGCTTCGGACCCGCCGGGCAAGTCACGATGCCCGCCCGGCGACAGAATGAAGCGCCGAAGATGCGACCGGGCGCCCCTTGACGGCGTCTTCCGGCATCCCAAATCTCCGTTCGAGGCCGCCGATTTCGGGGTCTCCAGACCGGACGGAGCCGAGCATCGGGCCGACCGGGCTGAACTCCCACCGCCGGTCCGGGCTCAAACCGCGGGACCGGTTCAACCTTGCTGATCCTCAGGAGGATGACCCATGCGTACCTATGATTTCACCCCGCTCTACCGTTCCGCCGTCGGCTTCGACCGTCTGGCCGGTCTGCTGGAAAGCGCCGCGCGCACCAGCCAGGAAAACGGCTGGCCGCCCTACAACATCGAGACCACGGGCGAGAACGCCTACCGCATCGAGATCGCCGTCGCCGGCTTCGCGCCGGACGAGCTGAACATCGAGGTCAAGGAGAACCTGCTCACCGTCACCGGGCGCAAGACCGCCAATGACGACGGCGACGGGCGCAACTTCCTGCACCGCGGCCTGGCCGAGCGCGACTTCGAGCGCCGCTTCCAGCTGGCCGACTATGTGGTGGTGAAGGGCGCCGACCTGGTCAACGGCTTGCTGTCGATCGATCTGCAGCGCGAGCTTCCGGAGGCGCTGAAGCCCCGCCGCATCGAGATCGGCGGCGGTTCGAAGCTGATCGAAGGCAAGAAGGGCAAGGCCGCGGCGTAACGGTCGGGCCTGAATTGCAGACCCTGGAAGGGGCGGCGTTCGCGTCGCCCCTTTTTCGCGTCAGGCGGCGGCGTCGATTTCCATGCCGCGTGCGCCGGTGGTGACGGCGCCGGTCAGATCGGCCTGGCGCAGACAGGCGCCGCGCAGGGTGGCGCGGCTCAGGTCGGCGTCGGTGAGATTGGCCCGCTTCAGGTCGGCTCCCGAAAGGTCCGCGCCTTTCAGGCAGGCGCCGGTCAGGTCGGCCGGCAGCAGGCGGTCGGCGGCGATCATCAGCGGTCCGAGCTGGGCCTCGCGCAGGTCGGCGCCGTTCAGCCGCGCGCGCGCCAGCCGGGCCCCGCGCAGGTCGGCGCCCTTGAGGTTGACCGAGCGCAGGTCGGCGCCCTCGAGGTGCGCGCCCTGGAGCTGCACGCCCTCCATGTCGAGGCCGTAGAAGACCGCGCCCTTGGCCGACAGGGCCGTCAGATTGTAGCCGGTGATCGAGCGCAGCGCCCGCAGATCCACGCCGTCGAACACCGAGGGCTGCCCCGCCGCCCCGCCGGTCTCGCACCAGCGGGCGTGCTCGGCCAGCATTTCGGCGGCCGGCATGTTGTCCACGGGACTGCCGGCGGAGCGGTTGTCGGTGAGGGCGCCGGTCATGTCGGCGCCGTCGGTCCGCCACATGGCCATCTTGGCGCCGACCAGCACGGCGTCGCGGAGATCGGCGCCCGACAGGTCGGCCCCCGACAGGTCGGCGCCCGCCATGTCCGCGCCCCTGAAGCTGGCCTGCTTCAGATTGGCCCGAACCAGCTTGCAGTCCTTCATGATGGCGTCGGAGAAGTCGGCGGCGACGGCGACGATGCCGGTCAATTTGGAGCGTTCGAGGTTGGCCCCCGCGAGGCAGGCCCCCGTGGCCTGGGTGTCGTTGCGCTGCTTGGCCTCGATGACGCGGAAGCCGAGCTTGGAGTCGGCGGCGGCGATGGCGCCTTCGCGCAGGTCGGCCTCGAACAGATCGGCGCCGGTCAGGTCCGCGCCGCGCAGGCAGGCGCCGCGCAGGTCCGCCCGCCGCATGCTGGCTTCGATCAGCACGCAGTCCTGCATGTCCGCCCCGAAGAAGGTGGCGTTGTCCAGCTTGGCGCCGGTCAGGTCCGCGCCGATCAGGTTGGCGGCGGCGAAGTCCGCGTCGGCCAGGTTGCGGCCGGCCAGCGACAGACCCGAGAGGTCGAGCCAGGCGAACACCGCACGGGCGCCGCCGGGCTTGGCCTGCCACAGCCGGTCGTGCCGGGCGCAGATGGCGTCCAGCTCCTGCTGGTCGATGCGCCTTCTGGCGGCGGTGGAGGCGGCGTTTCGCGACATGGTCCCGCTATGGCACAACAGCGCTTAAGGAAGACTGAAATGTTTACCCTGTTCGGAGGCCGGTCAGGGGGTCAGAAGACCTTGCTCCGCAAGGGCGTCGGCCAGTTCTCCGGGGCTGACCCAGACGCGGGTGTAGCCGGCCTCGCCGAGGCGCTTCAGCTCGGTGGTCAGGTCGGCCTTGGGGGAGGCGGCGAAGCGGGCGTCGAAGCCCTCGCCCGTCTCGCAGATCCGGACCATCGGCCGGCCCGTCTCGACCCGATGCAGATAGCCCTCGTACAGGACCGCCGCCTCGGGGGCGAGCAGGCCGGTCTCGACCTGCAGCCCGGCCTTGCGCAGCCGTTCGACGCCGCGGCCGGAGGCGAAGGGCGAGGGGTCGACGGCGGCGACCACGACCCGGGCGATCCCGGCGTCCATCAGGAAGTTCGAACAGGAGGTGCGGCCCGAGGACCGGGCCCCGCACGGCTCCATGGTGACATAGGCGGTCGCGCCCCTGGCCCGGTCGCCGGCGGCGGGAACGGCCTGTTCCTCGGCGTGGGGCCGGCCGCCCGGGGCCGTGGCGGCCTCGGCGACGATCTCGCCGTCGCGGACGATGACGCAGGCGACCGCGGGGTTCGGCCAGGTCTGGCCCATCTGCGCCCGGGCCAGGGCGATGGCCCGGCCCATGAAGCGGATGTCGTCGGAGGCCTGCTGCGCGTCGGTCATGTTCAGGCTTTCGGCAGGGGCGGCAGTTCGGCCGCCCGGGCCTCGTCGAGGTAGCGCGCCGCGGTCGGCTTCAGATCGCCGTCCAGCGTAATGTCCAGCGGATTGCCGGTCGGGATCTCGACGCCGACGATCTGGTCGTCGGGCACGGCGAACAGGTGTTTGACGATGGCGCGCAGCGAGTTGCCGTGGGCCGTGATCAGCACGTCCTCTCCGGCCTGGAGGCGCGGCGCGACGGCCTCGTTCCAGTAGGGCAGCACCCGCTCCAGGGTGATCTTGAGGCTTTCGGTGTCGGGGATGGGCTGGCCGGCGTAGCGGGGGTCGGAGGCGAAATCGAACTCGCCGCCGGCGGGCAGGGGCGGAGGCGGCACGTCGTAGCTGCGGCGCCAGATCTTCACCTGGTCCTCGCCGTGCTTCGCGGCGGTCTCGGCCTTGTCGAGCCCGGTCAGGCCGCCGTAGTGGCGCTCGTTCAGACGCCAGTCCTCGACCACCGGCACGTCCTTCAGCCCGGCCGTGTCCAGCGCCAGGGCGCCGGTGCGCTTCGCCCGCTTGAGGACCGAGGTGAACATCACGTCCGGGGTGAAGCCGGCCCCGGCGATCAGCTCGCCGCCGCGCCGCGCCTGGGCCTCGCCCTCGGCGGTCAGGTCGACGTCGACCCAGCCGGTGAAGCGGTTCTCGAGGTTCCACTGGCTCTGGCCGTGGCGCAGCAGGATCAGGCGGGGCATTCAGGTCTCCGATGACGTCGATCCGGGGGTAGGCCGGGGGTCCGGAAGGGTCAAGCTTTGCGCCCTGCGCGGGGTTCCCGGGACCGATCCCCGGCCTGACGCGTTGTTGCGGCGCGGCGGGACCGGGGGCTAGAAGCGTGGCCGTGGCCGGGCCCGTCCGTTTCTCCCAGCCGAACGTCGAGGATCCATGCTGAAACCCCGTTCCGATCTCCGCCCCAACACCGCCGACTACGAGACCATCCCGCTGGTGAAGCCGACGGGGTTCCGCGAGTACGACGCGCGCTGGATCCTCGAGAAGGAGATCAACCTGCTGGGCATCCAGGCGCTGGGCCTCGGCCTGGCGACCTATGTCCACGAGATCGGCCAGCGGCCGCGCATCGTGGTCGGGCACGACTACCGGTCCTATTCGCTGACGGTGAAACAGGCCCTGATCCTCGGCCTGCTGGAAGGCGGGATGGAGGTGGTCGACATCGGCCTGGCCCTGTCGCCGATGGCCTATTTCGCCCAGTTCGAGCTGGACTGCCCGTGCGTGGCCATGGTCACGGCCAGCCATAACGAGAACGGCTGGACCGGGGTCAAGATGGGGGCCCAGCCGCCCCTGACCTTCGGCCCCGACGAGATCGGGAGGCTGAAGGACATCGTGCTGAAGGGCGAGGGCGTCGGCCGCGGCGGCGGCAAGCTGATCCGGGTCGAGGATTTCCGCGAGAAATACATCGCCGACATCGTGGCCAAGACGAAGCTGAGCCGGCCGATCAAGGTGGTGGCGGCCTGCGGCAACGGCACGGCGGGCGCTTTCGCCCCGGAGGCCCTGCGGCGGATGGGGGCCGAGGTGATCGAGATGGACACCGAGCTCGACTACAATTTCCCCAAATACAATCCGAACCCCGAGGACCACGCCATGCTGATGCAGATGGCGCAGAAGGTGCGGGACACGGGGGCCGAGGTGGCGCTGGGCTTCGACGGCGACGGCGACCGCTGCGGCGTGGTCGACGACACCGGCGAGGAGATCTTCGCCGACAAGATCGGCCTGATGCTGGGCCGCGACCTGTCGGCCCTGCACCCCAACGCGACCTTCGTCGTCGATGTGAAATCGACCGGCCTGTACAAGACCGATGAGGTCCTGAAGGCCAATGGCGCGACCACCGTCTACTGGAAGACCGGCCACAGCTACATCAAGCGCAAGACGGCGGAGCTGGGGGCGCTGGCGGGGTTCGAGAAGTCCGGCCATTTCTTCTTCAACGCCCCGCTGGGCCACGGCTATGACGACGGCATCGTCGCGGCCGGGGCGATCCTGGCCATGCTGGACCGCAATCCGGGCAAGAAGCTCTCCGATCTGAAGCGGGCCCTGCCGGACGCCTGGACCAGCCTGACCATGTCGCCGCATTGCGACGACGAGCTGAAGTACGAAGTGCTGGAGCGGATCGTGGCCGAGTATCAGGCCCTGGCCGACGCGGGCGGGTCGATCCTGGGCCGCAAGATCGTCGAGGCCATCACCGTCAACGGGGTGCGGGTGCATCTGGAGGACGGATCGTGGGTGCTGGTTCGGGCCTCGTCGAACAAGCCGGAGCTGGTCGTTGTCGTGGAGAGCATGCGGTCCGAGGACGACATGCGCGCCCTGTTCCGCGACGAGGTGAAGCCGCGGCTGGCGAAATACCCCGAGATCGGCGCCTACAACCAGGAAATCTGAGGCTGACAAGCAGGCTGGATGCGCCCTGCTTGTCATCCCGGCCGAAGCGAAGCGGAGAGCCGGGACCCAGGACAGGCCACACCTGTCTCCCGGCCGGCTCGCAGAGCTGAGCCGGGAGAATGCCAGACTGAAGCAACCCTGCTCCCGGACAGGCGCGAGCGCCTTCCGGGAGGGATCGGATTGGCATGACCCCGTCCCCGATAGCCGCTGCGCGGCTTCGGGGATGACAAGGGGTCGCGATCTCGGGCACCGCAGGCGACAGGGTCGCCGAAAAATCGCCAAACCCTGTCATCCCGACACTTTGGTGCACGGCGGCCCGGCTCGCCTGGAGACGGAACGGAGCCGGTTCCTGCGGCGGAAGCGGCGGCGGCTGGCTGTCAAAGACCCGTCCCTGCAGGGACGAGGGCATTCAAGCACGGCGATACGTCAATCCCGGACGCAGGCATGAAGCGCGCTCGCGCCCGCTGCACGGGATGACAGGGTTCTGACCGGGTTTGGCCGGGATGGCAGGGTATCGGAGGACCGGGTTGCCCGGCCGCGCTCAGACCAGCGCCAGCAGGCCGATCAGGCCCAGGGCCAGGCCGATCAGGGCCAGCAGCGACAGGGTGACGACGGCGGCGATGCGGGGCCCCGAGCGGGCCACGGCGCGGGCGTCGGTGCTGAGACCCAGCGCGGCCATGGCCAGCACCGTCAGGGCTGTGGTCAACCAGCCGAGGGCGGGCAGGGCGGCGGCGGGGATCAGGCCCAGGGACCGGGCGCCCATCATCAGCAGGAAGCCGACGATGAACCATGGCAGCAGATGGCCCAGCGGCACGCGGCGCGGCGGGGCGTCGGCGGCCTCCGACCCGGCGTCGACCCGGCGGCGCAGGGCGACGATGACCGCGAGGGCGAGGCAGACCGGGCCGAGCATCAGCACCCGGACCAGCTTGATCAGGGTCCCCGCCTGGGCGGCCACGGCGCCGACCGGCAGGGTGGCGGCCAGCACCTGGGGCACGGCGTAGACGGTCAGCCCGGCCAGCACGCCGTAGCGGACGTCGCTCATCGGCAGGGCCGCGCCGAGCACGGGCAGGGTCAGGACCACCACGACGCCGAGCACGGCGGTGAAGGCGATGGCGGCCGAGACGTCCTCGGCGTCGGCGTCGATCACCGGCGCCACGGCGGCGATGGCCGAGTTGCCGCAGATGGCGTTGCCGCAGGCGATCAGGACCGCCATCCGCCGCGGCAGGCGCAGCAGCCGGCCGAGGCCGTAGCTGACGACGATGGCGAGGGTGACGACCAGCGCCGTGCCCAGCAACAGGCCGGGCCCGATGGCCATCACCGTCGCGGCGCTGACCGAGGCGCCGAGCAGGACCACGGCGATCTCCAGCAGGGTGCGGGCGCTGAACTCGACGCCGGGCCGGACGGCCGCCGGGGGCGTCCACACCGAGCGGATCGCGGCGCCGATCAGGATGGCCAGCACGATGGCGTCGATCCAGCCGCGCCCGAACAGCCGCAGCTCCAGCGCCTGCACGGCGACCGCGGCCACGGCCACGGCGGCGCAGGCGAGCAGGCCGGGGATCAGGGAGAGGGCGCCGGGCCGGCGGGCTAGAATCATGTCGGCAGACTGCTCCGGTCCGACGGCGGGTTCCATCGTTGAGTTGAGGTGGAGCCGATCGGGCGTCGAACCGGCGAAGTCGAGGCGCCGAATGGTCGCCTAGCGATAGGCGCCGGTCCTGAGATTGATGCCGTACTCGACATTGGCCTTGAGCGCCGACAGCATCTGCGACCAGCCCATGCAGTTGCCGTAGGAGGCCTTGAGGCCCGTAGGGGTTTCGCGCCACCCTTCTTCGGCGATGCGAACCAGCGTGCGGGTTCCGTCATCCAGAGGCTGGAAGGTCATGGTGACCGTCGTCAGATAGCCCGCGTCCACGACCGGGTCTTCGCCCTCCGGCACACCCTCGTTGGCCTCCCAGCGCAGAACGATCCGTTCGTCCTGAACAACCTCGACGACCTCCACGGGGAAGGCGCCGGGAAAGTCGGCGAACTCCCACTGAACCGTCGCGCCCGTCTCCAGCCGGCCGACGGCGCCGCCCGTGGTGAAATAGGCGGACAGTTTCGTCGGATCGGCGACGGCCTCGAACACCTCATGGACCGGCCTCGCGACGCGGGTCGACACCTCGAATTTCAGCTCCATTGGTCCTCTCCGTGGTTGCGGGTCGGGTTTATATGTTATAGAAACATAACATGTCAAACGACGATGATCTCGACAGCGTTTTCAAGGCCTTGGCCAATCCCGTTCGCCGGAGATTGATGGATGCGATGAAGGACGGGCCGCGGACCACCGGGCAGCTGTGCGAGGCGGAGCGTGCGTTGGACCGCTGCACCGTGATGCAGCATCTGAAGACTCTGGAGTCGGCCGGACTGGTCGTCGTTCGCCGCGAGGGCCGCGAGCGCTGGAACCATCTCAACGCCATGCCGATCAAGGCCGTCCACGACCGCTGGATCGCGCCCTACGCCCGCGGCGCGGTGGCCATGCTGGCGGACCTGAAGGAGAGGGTGGAGGTCTAGCCCGCCGCCTTCACCGCCGCCGACACGTCGGCGACCACCGACCTGACCAGTCCGGCGTCGTCGCCCTCGGCCATCACCCGGATCAGCTTCTCCGTGCCGGAGGGGCGGACCAGCAGGCGGCCCTGGCCGTTCAGCCGCGCCTCGGCGTCGGCGATGGCGGCCTTCACCTTCGCGTCTTCCAACGGCTTTCCGGCCTTGTAGCGGACGTTCTCGAGCTTCTGCGGGACCCTGTCGAACTGCTTCGCCAGTTCGCTCATCGGCTTGCCGCTTTCCACGAGCACGGCGAGCACCTGCAGCGCCGACATCAGGCCGTCGCCGGTGGTGGCGTAGTCGTGCAGGATAATGTGGCCCGACTGTTCGCCGCCGAGGTTGAAGCCGCCTTCGCGCATCCGCTCCATCACATAGCGGTCGCCGACCTTCGTCCGCTCCAGCGTCAGGCCCTCGGCCTGCAGCCGGCGTTCGAGGCCGAGGTTGGACATGACGGTGGCGACCAGGCCGCCGCCCTTCAGCAGGCCGCGCCTGGCCCAGTCCAGGGCCACGAGGGCCATGATCTGGTCGCCGTCGACGACCTGGCCCTTCTCGTCGCAAATGATGACCCGGTCGGCGTCGCCGTCGAGGGCGATGCCGATGTCGGCGCGGTAGGTGCGGACCGCCTCGGCCAGGGTCTCGGGATGGGTCGATCCGCACTCGGCGTTGATATTCAGGCCGTTCGGCTCGACGCCGACGGCGCAGACCTCGGCGCCCAGTTCATAGAGGGCGGTCGGGGCGACCTTGTAGCCGGCCCCGTTGGCGCAATCGACGGCGATGCGCAGGCCCTGCAGGCTGAGCCCCTTGGGGAAGCTGGCCTTGGCGACCTCGACATAGCGGGCCTGGGCGTCGTCGATGCGCTTGACCCGGCCGAGGGCGTCGGGCGGGGCCAGGTCGGCGTCGAGGGCCTGGTCCATCATCGATTCGATCTTCAGCTCGACATCGTCCGACAGCTTGTAGCCGTCGGGGCCGAACAGCTTGATGCCGTTGTCGAGATAGGAGTTGTGCGAGGCCGAGATCATCACCCCGATGTCGGCGCGCATCGAGCGGGTCATCATGGCCACGCCGGGGGTCGGCAGCGGCCCGAAGGTGCGCACGTCCATGCCGGCCGCCGAGAAGCCGGCGACCAGGGCGGGCTCGATCATATAGCCGGACAGGCGGGTGTCCTTGCCGATCACCACCAGGTGGCGACGGTCGTCGGCCGACATGAACAGGCGGCCGGCGGCGAGGCCGACGCGCAGGGCCACCTCGGCCGTCATCGGATGGCTGTTGGCGCGACCGCGAATGCCGTCGGTGCCGAAATAGCGTCTCTCGCCCAAGTCCAGTCTTCCTCGTATCCAGCGCGCTACGGTTGCGCGGAAATGTTGCGAAACCGCTTTTCAGGTGCAATTCCCGGGCCGTCTCGCCTAAACCGGCGCCGACGATCAGGCTGGCCCTAGACCATAGCCTGTCCGTGCGCAAAGCACGGAAACCAGATTTGCGGGGAGTTGTATCATGTGCGGCATCATCGGCGTGACCGGGACCGGCCCGGCGGTTCCCCGCCTGATCGACAGCCTGAAGCGGCTCGAATACCGCGGCTATGACTCGGCCGGAGTGGCGGCGCTGGTCGACGGCCGCATCGAGCGGCGGCGCGCCAAGGGCAAGATCCGCGAGCTGGAGGCGGTGCTGGCGGCCGAGCCGCTGAACGCCACGGTCGGCATCGGCCACACCCGCTGGGCGACCCACGGCGCCCCGACCACCGAGAACGCCCATCCGCACAAGGCGGGGCGGGTGACGCTGGTGCACAACGGCATCATCGAGAATTTCGCCGAGCTGAAGGCCGAACTGGCCGGCGAGGGCCACGTCTTCGAGAGCCAGACCGACACCGAGGTGGTGGCCCATCTGCTGGACCGCGAACTGTCGCGGGCCAATGATCCGCTGGTCGCCTTCAAGACGGTTCTGGACCGGCTGACCGGCGCCTATGCGCTGGCCGTGCTGGTCGAGGGCGAGGACGGCCTGATCCTCGGGGCCCGGCGCGGCAGCCCGCTGGTGGTCGGCTGGGGCGAGGGCGAGATGTATCTCGGCTCGGACGCCCTGGCGGTCGGCCCGTTCACCCAGCAGATCTCCTATCTGGAGGAAGGCGACTACGTCGGCCTCGACCGCTCCGGCGCGCGGATGTTCGACGTGGACGGGAACGCCGTCGACCGGCCGGTGGTGCAGGTCTCGGCCTCGTCGGCCCTGGTCGAGAAGGGCGAGTACCGGCACTTCATGGAGAAGGAGATCCACGAGCAGCCGGACAGCGTGCAGCACACCCTGTCGCACTACCTCGATTTCGTGAACGGCAAGGTCAAGGTCGACGGAACCGATTTCGCCGCCGTCGACCGCATCCAGATCGTCGCCTGCGGCACTGCCTTCTACGCCGGCCAGATCGGCCGCTATGCGTTCGAGAAGCTAGCCGGCCTGCCGTGCGACGTCGAGATCGCCTCGGAGTTCCGCTATCGCCAGCCGGCCCTGACGCCGGGGACGCTGGCGGTCGCGGTCAGCCAGTCGGGCGAGACGGCGGACACCCTGGCCAGCCTGTCGTGGTGCAAGGCCAACGGGCTGCAGACGGCGACGCTGGTCAATGTGCATTCCTCGTCGATGGCGCGCGAGGCCGGGACGCTGTGGCCGACCCACGCCGGGCCGGAGATAGGCGTGGCCTCGACCAAGGCCTTCACCGCCCAGGTCGCCGCCCTTCTGGCGCTGGCAGTCACGGCGGGGGTGCAGCGCGGTCACATCGATGCGGTGCGCGAGGCGGAACTGGTCCAGGCCCTGTTCGAGGCCCCGCGCCTGATCGCCGAGGCCATGCTGATGGAGGACGACCTCAAGGCCGTCGCCCATGACGTGGCCAAGGCCACGGACGTGCTGTTCCTCGGTCGCGGGGCGATGTTCCCGCTGGCCATGGAAGGGGCGCTGAAGCTGAAGGAGATCAGCTACATCCACGCCGAGGGCTATGCCGCCGGCGAGCTCAAGCACGGGCCGATCGCCCTGGTCGACGAACTGACCCCGATCGTGGCCCTGGCCCCGATGGACGAGGTGTTCGAGAAGACGGCGTCGAACCTGCAGGAGGTGGCGGCGCGCGGCGGGCCGGTGATCATGATCGCGCCGAAGTCGGCCCCCGATCCGCATGGCGCCGGCATCCGCCGCGTCGATGCGCCCGAGTGCCACTCGCTGATCGCGCCGCTGGTCTATGCCGTGCCGGTGCAGCTGCTGGCCTATTATGTGGCGGTGCAGAAGGGCACGGACGTCGACCAGCCGCGGAACCTGGCCAAGTCGGTGACGGTGGAGTGATCGCGCGACGCGGCTTATGCGTTAGGCTGTTCGACTTCGCCGTTCAGGATATCGCATGACCGCTCACGCCCGCCGCCTTCGCAAGGCCGTCCTGCCCGTCGCCGGCCTCGGCACCCGGGTGCTGCCCGGCACCAAGACCACGCCCAAGGAACTGCTGAACGTCGTCGACCGGCCGATCCTGAGCTACATCGTCGAAGAGGCGCGCGAGGCCGGGATCGAGCACATCGTCTTCGTGACGGGGCGGTCGAAGGGGGCGATCGAGGACTATTTCGATCACCAGATCGAGCTCGAGGCCCAGCTGCTGGCCAAGGGCAAGACCGAAATCCTCGACATGATGAACGCCGAGCTGGCCCATGCGGGCGAGATGAGCTTCACCCGCCAGATGCAGCCGCTGGGCCTCGGCCACGCGGTCTGGTGCGCCCGCGACATCATCGGCGACGAGCCGTTCGCGGTGCTGCTGCCGGACGTGATCGTCGACGCGGCGCCGGGGGCGCTGAAACAGCTGGCCGAGGTCTATGCGGAAGTCGGCGGCAATGTCATCGGCGTCGAGGCCGTGCCCGAGAGCGAGACCCACAAATACGGCATCGTCGATCCGGAGAACCGCGACGGGCGTCATATCCGCATGAAGGGGATGGTCGAGAAGCCGCCGCGCGGCGAGGCGCCGTCGAACCTGTCGATCTCGGGTCGCTACATCCTGCAGCCGGAAATCTTCGGCATTCTCGAGAACCAGCCGCGCGGAGCGGGCGGCGAGATCCAGCTGACCGACGGCATGGCCCGGCTGATGAAGGACCAGCGCTTCACCGCGGTCGAATACGAGGGCGTGACCCACGACTGCGGCGACAAGATCGGCCTGCTGCGGGCCAATGTCGCCCTGGCGCTGAAGCGGCCCGACCTGGGCGAGCAGGCCCGCGCGGCCATAGCCGCGCTCCTTTAGACAGGTCCGGCGCGCAAGCCCGCCGGGGGCGCCGCGATCACGGCCCTGCTCTGATCGTCAGCCGCCGACGCGGGTCGAGGGCTGGCCGGTGACCTTGCAGACGTTGTCCAGCTGCGGGCGGCCGGTTTGTTGGCCGGTGGGGGACAACACGCCGCCGCGGGCCTCGCAGTCGGCCGCGAGCCGGGCGAGTTCGGTCTCGTAGTGGCTCGGGCCCATGCCGGAGGCGCAGGCCGAGAGCGTCACGGCGAGGGCGGCGGGAGCGACGAAAAGGGCGATACGCATGGCGTTTCTCCTGGTTAATCCGGAGACACTATAGAGCCCGAGCGGCGGTTCCGTTCAACGGCCTCGACGAGGCGGTCGAGATCGGTCGGCGAGGACAGGCGGTGATCGCCGCCCTCGATCAGGTCCAGCCGCACATCGCCGCCGGTCAGTCGCTCGATCAGGGCGCTCTGGCGCCGCCACGGCACCACATCGTCGGCCCGGCCCTGCAGGATGTGGACCGGCGCCGGGACGGGCAGGGGGCCGCGCAGCAGCAGCCAGTCGCGGGCCTCCTCGAACATGCGGCGGGTCAGGACGTATTCGCCCAGCCCTTCCTCGACCACCAGGGTCTCGCCCTCGCGCAGGATGGCCTGGCGCTCGTGATCAGCGAGGCCCGGCCACATCAGGTCTTCGGTGAAGTCCGGGGCGGGATTGACCAGCACCACCCCGGCCAGCCGGTCCGGTCGGGCCAGCGCCAGCAGCAGGGCGATCCAGCCGCCCATCGACGAGCCGACGGGTACGATGGGGCCTTCCAGGCTGTCGATCAGGGCGACGGCGTCCTCGCGCCAGCGCCCGATGGTGGCCTGACGCCAGTCGCCGGACGAGACGCCGTGGGCGAAATGGTCGTAGCGCAGATAGTTCCAGCCGCGCTCGCGCGCCGCGGCGTCCAGCGCCAGCGCCTTGGTCCCCTCCATGTCCGAGCGGAAGCCGCCGATCCAGACCACCGTCGGACCGGAGCCCCGCACGCGTTTGAAGGCGAGGCGTTCGCCGTCCGGGCGGGTCAGATGTTCAAGGTCGTCCATCGGCGTCCCTCTCGCGCAATCGTTTCGGGACTGATAGCGAACGACCGCAAGCGAAGCGAAGGCCAATCCGCGTGTCCGAACCCAGGGTCCTGTTCGTCTCCTCCAACCGCATCGGCGATTGCGTGATCTCCTCCGGGGTGATCCGCGAGATCGGCCGCCAGCTGCCCGGCGCGCGCATCACCGTCGCCTGCGGCCGTCCGCCCGCGCCGCTGTTCCGGTCGGCGCCCGGCGTCGAGCGGGTCATCATCCTCGACAAGAAGAAATTCGCCGGACACTGGATCGATCTGTGGAGGCAGGTCTGGCGCACCCGCTGGGACATGGTCATCGACATCCGCGGCTCGGCCTTGGCCTTCCAGGTGCGGGCGAAGACGCGCCGGGTCTATCACCGCGGGCTGGAGACCGGCCTGCCCAAGGTCGAGATGGTGTCGCGCATGATGGGCGCGGCGCGGGCCCTGGATCCCGAACTGTTCCTTGACGACCAGGCCCGCGCCGAGGCGGCGGCGGTGATCGATCCGCAACTGGCCGCCGCGCCCGGCCCGATCCTCGCCCTCGCCCCCATCGCCCACCAGCCGGGCAAGAGCTGGCCGTCCGACCGCTGGGGCGGGCTGGTCGAAAGGCTGAAGGCCGAGCCGCGCTTCGACGGCTGGCGTTTCATGCTGGTCGGCGGACCGGGCGACCATCCGCCGGCGGCGCCGGCCTTGGCGGCGGCCGGGGAGCGGGGGATCGACTTCGTCGGCAAGGGCGACATCCTGGCCTCGGCGGCGGCGATCGACCGGGCGGCGCTGTTCGTCGGCAACGATTCCGGGCTGATGCATGTCGCCGCCGCGGCCGGCCGGCCGACGCTGGGTCTGTTCGGTCCGACGGAGTGGTGGCTGTACGGTCCGTGGGGCCCGAAGACCCGCACCGTGGCCTCCAACGAGACGCGCGGAGAGTTCGCGCCGATCGAGGCGCTGACGGTGGATCATGTGTTCGAGGCCGTACTGGGCCTGCACGATGCCTTCATCGGCGGGGCCGGCCCCGCCAAACCTTGAAGCGGCGGGCATTCGCGGTCATATAGGGCCGGCTTGGAGGGAACGCCGCGATCTGTCGCGCGCTGACTCCCGTCAAAGCGCTTATCGTCCACTTGCAAGGAAACGACGCCCATTCGCCGTCCGATGAACCAGCCGCCCGTCAAGGACGGGCCGCCCATGAACCAAGACATCCGCGCGCCGCGCGTTCTGCTGATCGATCAGAACGGCGAAAAGCAGGGCGTCATGCCCACGTCCGCCGCGCTGGAAGCCGCCGAAGAGGCCGGCATGGATCTGGTTCAGATCGTCTCCACCTCCGAACCTCCGGTGGCGAAGATCCTCGACTACGGCAAATTCCGCTTCCAGGAGCAGAAGAAGAAGGCCGAGGCGCGCAAGCGCCAGAAGGTCGTCGAGCTGAAGGAAATCAAGCTCCGGCCGAACATCGACGTTCACGACTACGAGGTGAAGTCGCGGGCCATGCACCGGTTCTTCGAGGAGGGCGACAAGGTCAAGGTGACCCTGCGCTTCCGCGGCCGCGAGATGGCTCACCCGGAACTGGGCATGAAGCTGCTCAACAAGGTCCAGGCCGACTTCGACGAGATCGCCAAGGTCGAATATGCGCCGCGCATGGAAGGCCGGCAGATGATCATGATCCTGGCCCCCAAATAGGCCGCTGATCCAGGACGAGAGTCGAACGCCCCGGCCTTGATCAGGCTCTCGATGGCCCTCTTGTTGAGGAGGCGCGAGTCGACCCGCCGGCAGAAATCGTAGAGGCTCTTGAAAGGGCCGGTTTCCGCGCGGACGGCCTCGATACCCTCGATGGCCCCCTCCCCGAGGTTCTTAACGGCCGTAAGCCCGAAGCGGATCTTGCCGCCCGTGACACTGAACACGGCCCGGCTTTCGTTGATGTCGG
>NZ_JAVHLH010000080.1 GCF_031082345.1 Brevundimonas sp.
ATCGCCACCAAGCTGGGCGTGTCCGAGGAAGAGGTCACCAATATGAACCGCCGCCTCGGCGGTGACGCTTCGCTGAACGCGCCGCTGCGCGCCGACGGCGAGAGCGAGTGGCAGGACTGGCTGGCCGACGACACGGCGGTCTCGCAGGAGACCCAGCTGGCCGAGGACGAAGAGAAATCGATCCGCCGCGGCCTGCTCGAGGAAGCCATGCAGGAGCTGACCGACCGCGAGAAGCACATCCTGACCGAACGTCGGCTCAAGGACGATCCGGTCACGCTGGAGGAGCTGGCGGGTCAATACGGCGTGTCGCGCGAGCGGGTGCGTCAAATCGAGGTCCGCGCCTTCGAGAAGCTGCAGAAGGCCATGCGCGCCGCCGCCGAGGAGCGGAATCTGGTCGACGTCTGATCGCGGGCTGGCTGGCGAGGCCGTCGCCAGCCTCAGCCGGCTCTCTTCAGCGACTCCGGCGGGGCCATGGCCAGCAGGGAGCCGATCGGGGCCGCGAGCGTCGCCTTGCAGGGCGGCCCCGAGGCAAGGGTGACTTCCAGCGCGCCGACAGCGACCGCCAGTCGCGAATCCGAGACCTTCATGGCCAGCGATTTCAGCGTCGCGGCCTGCTCGCGAATGGCCCGTACCGCCTGCATTGGGTCGTTGTCGAACTGATCAAGGGCCGATGCGAGAATCCGCATGGCCTGATCCTTCGCGGCCGCCATCGCCGCCGCGCCGTTCGCGGGCTTGTCCGCCTTGCGCTTGCGGTCGCCCGAGAATTCACCCGAGTTGAACCGTCGCCGGTCCGGTCCGACATAGCCGACGGCTTCCACCCAGTCGCGGGGCTTCAGAGCGACGTTTTCGACCCGCTTGAGCAGGTCGGCGCTCGTGAAAGGCTTGCGCAGGAATTCGTGCACTCCGCTGTCACGCGCACCCAGGATCGTGCTGGCGGTCGCATCGGCCGTGACCATGATGATTGGCGCCCGGCGGCAGGCAAAGCTCGACCGACGCAGCGCCCGCGCCAGGGACTCTCCGTTGAGGTTGTCGCCATTGCGCTCGGTGAAGATGATGCCGGGCTCGAGGTCTCCCGCGGTCTTCAGGGCGCGAGGCTCGCTCTGCTCGACGACGATTTCGCCCGCCCCCATGCCCTTGATGATCTCTGTCAGAAGACGCGCCGCGTGAGGGTTCGGATCGACGATCAGAACCCGTCGCAGCGCCGGGGCCAGCTTAGCCAGCATACGAGGATCGACAGCAAACAAGACGCAGCCTCCAGATAAGGCCGTCATGCTTAACCGGCGCCGGTTAAGGCCCGTTGAACGCTGGGAATGTCGGGACCAACGACTACCCTTGGAAGGGGTCGTGCATCAGGATGGTGTCGTCCCGCTCGGGGCTGGTCGAAAGCAGCGCCACGGGCGCGCCGATCAGCTCCTCGATACGGCGAACGTACTTGATGGCGTTGGCGTTCAAATCACGGAAGCTGCGGGCCGAAGCCGTGCTTTCGCTCCATCCCTCGAGTTCCTCGAACACGGGCTCGGCCGCGGCCTGGGCCTTCAGGCTGGACGGCAGATAGTCCACCACCTCGCCGCCGATGCGATAGCCGGTGCAGATCTTGAGCGTCTTCAGTCCGTCGAGGACGTCCAGCTTCGTCAGGGCGATGCCATCGATGCCATTGATGGCCACCGACTGCCGCACCAGGACCGCGTCAAACCAGCCGCAACGCCGGGCCCGGCCTGTGTTGACGCCCACTTCGCGGCCCACGGTCGCCAGATGCCGGCCGACCTCATCGTCGAGCTCACAGGCGAACGGCCCCTCCCCGACGCGGGTGGTGTAGGCCTTCACGATGCCCAGCACATAGCCGACGCTTCTCGGACCGATCCCGGATCCCGCCGCGGCCTGACCGGCCACGGTGTTGGAGCTGGTCACATAGGGATAGGTGCCGTGATCGACGTCGAGGAAGGCGCCCTGGGCGCCCTCGAACAAAACGCGCTTTCCATCGCGCCGCGCCTGATCAAGCACGCGCCAGGCAGGCTGAACATAGGGCAGGATCTTCGGCGCGATCTCCAGCAGCTGCTGGAGGAGCGCCTCCGGATCGATCGGCTCGAGGCCGAGACCCGCCCGCAAGGGATCGTGATGCGCCCGCAGACGATCGATTTTCACCTTGAGATCTTCGGCGCTGGCGAGGTCGCAAACGCGGATGGCTCGCCGACCCACCTTGTCCTCATAGGCCGGGCCGATGCCGCGGCCCGTGGTGCCGATACGGGCTCCGGGGGCGCTGGCCGCCGCCTCGCGGGCCACGTCCAGCGCCGGATGGATCGGCAGGATCAGGCAGGCGTTGTCGGCGACGATCAGTACGTCCGGGCTGATGGCGACACCCTGGGCCACGATCTTTTCGATCTCGCCGACCAGATGCCAGGGGTCGACGACCACGCCGTTGCCGATGATCGAGGGCTTTCCCTGAACGACCCCGCTCGGCAGCAGGGCCAGCTTATAGACCTTGCCATCGACCACCAGGGTGTGGCCCGCGTTGTGGCCGCCCTGGAAGCGAACGACCACGTCCGCCCGGTTCGACAGCCAGTCGACGATCTTGCCCTTGCCTTCGTCGCCCCACTGGGCGCCGACCACCGCGACGTTCGCCAAGACGTTTCTCCGCTACCGGGACTTCTGGAATGCGGGCGCAGCCTATAGCGGGGGAATCGGACGATGTCGCCCAAAGCAGCGGATTATTCCGCGAGCGCCGTCTCGTAGGCCCAATCCAGCCACGGCGTCATCGCCTCGACATCGGCAGTCTCGACCGTGCAGCCGCACCAGATGCGCAGCCCGGCCGGTGCATTGCGATGGCTTTCGACATCGAAGGCCGCACCCTCGGCCTCGAGCAGCGTCTTGATCCGCTTCACCAGCGCCTGCCGCGCGGTCTCGTCCATGGCGGTCACGCACGGATCGACGAACTTCAAACAGACCGACGTCGTCGAGCGCGTGGCCGGGTTCCCGGCCAGGTAATCGATCCAGTCCGTGCGCCGGACCCAGGCGTCGAGCGCCGCCGCATTCGCCTCCGTGCGAGCAATCAGCGCCGGCAATCCGCCGATCGCCAGACCCCATTCGACGGCGTCGATCCAGTCCTCGATGGTCCAGACCGAGAAGGTGTTGATCATCGAGCCGGAGGCCAGGGCGGCGTCGAAGCCCTCGCCGTTTCTCAGCCGCAGGACCTTGGGCACGGGACGAGGCGACGTGTAGCGGTCAAGTCTGTCGACGGCCCGGGGCGACAGCGCCACGACGCCCAGTCCGGCTTCGCCCCCGAGCGCCTTCTGGAAACTGAAGGTGACGACGTCCAGCCGATCCCACGGCAGAGGCATGGCGAAGGCCGCCGAAGTCGCGTCGCAGATCACGAGGCCTTCGCGATCGACCGCGATCCATTCGGCGTCGGGGGCCTTCACCCCCGATGTCGTGCCGTTCCACGGAAACACGAGGTCCTTCGCCGGATCGATCCCGGACACGTCCGGGAACTCGCCCCACGGCGCGGTCAGGATTTCCGGATCCAGCTTCAGGTGCTCGCGAATATCCGTGGCCCAGACCTGCCCGAAATTCTCGAACGCCAGCACCTGGACCGGCCGCTCGCCCAGCATCGACCAAAGCGCCGCTTCGACCGCCCCGGTATCGGATCCGGGCACATAGACCAGCCGCCAGTCCGACGGGACCTGAAGCAGGGCTCGGGTCAGTCGGAGGCCATGGGCGAAACGCTCCACCACCTCGGGCGCACGGATGCCGCGACCCAACAGTTCATGCGGAATGGCCTCGCTGGACCAGCCCGGCCGTTTCGCCGTCGGCCCGGACGAGAACCACGGCCGCTCCGGTTTCGCGTTCGGCTTTGCGGGCGTCTGTCGCGTCACGGGCGACCCGCGCCCTTGTCACGCATCGCCTGCGCCACTTTCGTCAATCCCTCATCGGGGCTGTCAGGCAGCAGGATCATCAGCCTGGCCAGCAGATCGCCGCGCTTGCCCCCGACGAACGCGCCTCGTCCCTTCAGGCGCAACACCTTGCCCGAGCTCGATCCCGGCGGGATGGTCATGTTGACCGTTCCCTCCGGCGTCCGCACCGGGACCTTGCCGCCCAGAATCGCGTCCGGCAGCGACACCGGCAGGTCCATCGTCAGGTCCGCGCCGTCGCGCTGGAACACGGGATGGGGTGCGATTTTCAGCGTTATCAGCGCATCGCCGGCTTCACTGCGGCCGGAGGCGCCCGGCGCACCCTGACCGCGCAGACGGATGACCTGCCCGTCCGCCGCTCCCTTGGGAATGGTGACATCCAGGGTCCGCCCGTCCGAGAACTGGATCCGTCGGGTCGTGCCCGAAATTGCGTCCTCGAGGCCGATCTCCAGCGTCGCCTTCACGTCGGCGCCCCGTGCGGAGAACCCGCCGCGCGGGCCGCCGGCGCGGGCGCCTCCGCCGAACATCCCGCCGAACAGGTCCTCCAGGTCAACGTTCTCAAAGCCGCCGCGCGGGCCGCCGCCCTGGCCGAAGGGGCTTCCGCCGGCGCCGCCTCTCGCCCCGCCGCCGAATCCGCGGAACTGCTCGCGTCCGTCGGCGTCAATCTCGCCCCGGTCGAATTTGGCGCGCTTCTCGGCGTCGCCGAGCAGGTCGAAGGCCGCCGTCACCCGCTTGAAGCGCTCGTCCGCTTCGCGATTGCCGGGATTTTTGTCGGGGTGCAGTTCCTTGGCGAGCTTGCGAAACGCCTTCTTGATCTCGTCCGCGCTCGCGCCCCTCGAAACGCCCAGTTCCTTGTAGGGATCGCCCGCCACGTTCGAGTTCGCTCCTGCCGCATCAAGTCCAGTCCGTCAGTTAGGGCATTCGCATCACGGCGCAAAGCGCGCGAGGCCCGAATCTCCGCTTTCACGGTGGATCAGATCAGACGGGTGCGGGCGGCGACGCCCCAGCCATAGCCGTCGCCCCACTGCGAAACCGAAACCTCGGCGTCGATCAAGCCATCCGGAAAGTCGGCGGCGGCGTCCGTCCCGTCGTAGGTGGCGGCTTCGGTTGCGACCTCGAACGACCGTATCGCGATCCCCGCGTTCAGAATGGCGATCCGATACCGGGGCGGGTCGGAGGGACGAGCCTCCCCCTCCCATCGATCGCCATCGAGACGTGATCGCGGCGTCCAGATCAGATCGAAGCCGCCATCCGAGCGCCCTGTGCAGCGCAGGTGGGCCGGGCTCCACGGCCGCTCATGCAGGCCGACCGGCGCGAAGACGATCTCGCTGACGCCGGCGCCGCCAGGCGGCAGTCCCACCGGGGCCGCTCTCCAGACCAGCGGCAGTCCGCGTTCGGCCGGAGGCGACGCCGCCCGCTCCAGACCCGCGCCCAGAAACACCACGGCTGCGCCGCTCGCCGCCCCCGCCGCCATGGCGTCCTCCGTCCCCTGCTGTCCGCGCAGCAGTCCGCTCAGTCTCCAGACCTCGCCTCCAACCAGTTCGGCCGTCCGGAACTGAACGATCTCCCAGCCGAGGACGGTCTCCACGGCCACGGCGTTGCCGCCCGCCAGCACGGCGGATATCGACAGGCTCTCCGGCGCTCCGCCCTCGATTCTGACCTCGAGCGTATTGACCCCGTCCCAGCGGTGCCGCACCCCGCCGGCGAGCGCGGCGACCAACTGCCCCACGGTCGCAGATTCGGGAATGTCGCCGCGCGCCGTCAGGCTTGCAGGATCGGCCCCCGCGAAGATGCGCATCGGTCGCCATGGCTCCGCCGCGACGACCACGATCGGGCGGGCGTCGCCGCCTCCGTCCATCAGCAGGGGCAGGTCGAGCATGCGGAAGTACGGCGCGCCGGTTGCGGTCGGGCCCTCCCCCGTTGACGGAACTCCGTCGTTCTCTCCGGGTCGGACCGTCGAAGCGGGTTCAAGAACCGCCGACGGAGTCTCGTCCAGATCGACCCGCATGGCTCGCCAGTCCCGATCGTCGCCTGAGACAGAAACCGTGTCTCCGGGCTCGAGCGCAAGCGATTCCAGCGGCCCGAGGAAGACCGTCAAGCGGTCCTCGCGGCCGGCCTCCAGGGCCCGCGCCGCCGCCGCCAACGCCAGGGATTTCGAGCAGACGGCAGGCAGGTCCATATCCAGCCCGCCCCCTTCCCCCGCTGTCCGGACCACCGCGGAGCCCGTCTGATAGTCGGCGTCGCCGTCGATGAACCTCACACGAGCCGCGCCGGGCAGGGCCTCGAGCGTCCGGTCCGCCCGCACGCCGCCCCCTTTCGCTGGCAGGGCCAGAGCCTCCGGCGCCAGGGTCAGCGCGGCGGGTTCGGTTCCGGAAACCGCGATAAGGCCGTTGCGCTCGGCTGCGACCATGCCGAGGGCCGCCAGCAGCGGTTCCAGAGCATCCCGAACGCGCATGGGCCGATCGATGACATAGCCTTCCACCTCGCCCCCCGGATCTCCGATCTCGAAATCCGTCTCGGCCAGGCCGGCCCGCATCAGGATCTCCGCGAGCAGATTGCGCGTCCCGCCGCCCAGCCGCCCGTTCAGCCAATGCCCCGTCCGCCATGCGCCTGCATCGGCCCAGACTTCAGAGCGCGCCGGAAAAACGGGCCACGGGCGGGCGTCCCAACACCAGGCGTCCGCGGCCTCCAGCATCTTTCCGCCGTAGACCGTCGAGGCCGGATTGTTCGTCGGCTCGGCGAAATGGGCGAGAACCGCTTCCAGGGCCCGGCGCTGCATACGGTCGTCACGGGCGCCCGTTGAAAAGGGCGGCAGACTGCCTTCCGCGCTCTTGGCATCCTGAAATAGATTGGGCGCATTGCAGCCGCGGTCGACCGCCGGACACCCGAACTCGGTCAGACGGATCGGCTTCATGGCCGGAGTCCACGCTGTGGGCGCACCGCTCCGGACGCCGCCGGGGCGATCATGGTGCGCGTGCGACCACCATCCGATCAGGTCCTTGACCCGGAACACCCAGTCCTCGCCATGCGCGGTGTCGACGATCGGCGTGCGAACCTGGGCGGCGCGATCCGACGGCGAGGCGTAGAACCAGTCAAAGCCTTCGCCGCCCGCCACCTGCGCGGCCAGACTGTCGACCGCGTCGGGCCCGCCGAACAGGTTCGCGTCGAGACCGCCGTCCCCGTACCGCCAGTCCGATAGCGGCGGGTACCAGTCGATGCCGACGTAGTCGATGTTCGGATCGGCCCACAGCGGATCCAGGTGAAAGGCCACATCGGCGCCCTGTCGCCATCCGGCATATTCCGACCAGTCCGCCGCATAGGACAGCTTGACGCCGCTCCCGACGATCGCCCGGCATTCCGCCGCCAGTACGCGGAAGGCGTCGACCGCCGGAAACTGACCGCTTGTGTCGCGCGTCCCGGTCAGGCCCCGCATCTCCGATCCGATCAGAAGCCCGTCCGCGCCACACTCCGCCGCCAGCGCGGCATAATGCAGGGCCAGCCGCCGCAGGCCCCAGCCGGCGGCCTCGCCGAATACGGCCGAGACGTCTGAACTCGCCGTCGCTTCATCGCCCACCAGTCGGCCCCGCCATGGGTAGGCCGCCTGTTCCACGCCCCCGTGCGGGTCCGGCAAGCCGTTGCCGGGAGGCACGTCCATGAACACGAAGGGATAGAGCGTCACCTGCAGCCCGCGCGCCTTCAGTTCGGCCACGGCCTGGCGCACGCTTTCGTCAGAAGGGGTGCCGCCATAGGCCGGGGCGCCGCCGCTCTGCGAGATCAGGTGGGCGTCGTCGCGGGTCAGACCCGCCACCGACCAGTGGACCGGCTCGGTCGGCTTGTCCCGGCGCTCCACGCCGGGACGGATGGTGCAGTGTCCGGCCCGCAGATCGTCGCCGAACCAGCCGACCACAAGGCTGACCCGCTTCAGATTGGGCAGCTGAACCTGCAGCTGGTCCAGCGACACCGCCAGATCGGTCCGCCCGTCCCCTGCATGCATGTTCTCGGGCTTCGTCCGCGTCAGCCCCTCGCGGCGCATGACCGCTTCGGTCGCCAGCACAAACTCTCCCGCGCCGGGGATGAGACAAACCCCGTCCAGTCTGTCCTCAAGGGTCGGCTCCGCTCCCAGCGGCCGGCGAAACACCTCGAAGGACAGCTGCGGGGGCCGGTTGCCATAGGGACCGAGCGGCAGATCCTCGAACACAACATAGGCCGTGCCCCGGTAGGCTGGAGCCTCGCCCTCGACGGCCTCGATCAGAGGATCGGGCGTCTGGTCGTCGGCCCCGCGATGCAACCGCATTGTCACGCCGCCCAGGTCCATCGGCTGCCCGTCGGCCCAGACGCGACCCACGCCGTCGACCGGCCCCTCGCAGAGCGCCACGGCGAAGCTCAGCGAGTAGTCGTACTCGACCGTGCGCGGCCCGCCCTTGCCGGCTGAGGAGCTCTTTCGCCCTTCGAGGAACCGCGCCGCCCAGATCACCTGCCCAGTGACGCGGGCGCGGCCGAAGACGCACGCCATCGGCGAGCCCTCGGCTGCGCCCTGCAGCGCCAGCGCATTGAGCCGCGGCCCCTTCTGGCGCGGCGCTTCAAGTCCCGCGACCAGGCTCCGGTCCAGCATCCCGCCGAGCGTGGACCCGATAACGCGGCCCAGACCGCCGCCGACCGCCCCGCCGACGGCGCCAAGCACTACCTGCGCCATCAGCCCGTCTCCCGATCTGTCTGTTCCGGCCAGGCGAAGGCCGCCACCAGCCGGCGCCGCCACCACAGGCCCATCCAGCTCTCGACGACAGCCCGCCCCCAGTAGGCGTGAATCATGCGCGGCTCGTCACCGCCCCTCAGAGCCCCGGCGCTGAGGATGGCGCAATGTTTCGCGGGAGCGCCCGCGGCCATGCGGAACAGCAGCACGTCGCCCGCGCGCGCGGTGTCGACAGGAATTTCGCTCAGCCACCGGCGGGCCGCCTGCAGAAGCGTCTCCTCACCCCCCAACTCGGCCCAGTCCGGTCGATAGGGGGATGTCGGTTCCGGCTCGGCGCCGAACAGCTCCCGCCAGACGCCGCGCAACAGACCCAGGCAATCAGCGCCCTCTCCGCGCAAGCTGGCCTGGTGCTGATAGGGCGTCCCGAGCCAGGTGCGGGCGATCGCCACGACCCGGGGTCTCATCGGCGACTCCGGCCATCGTTGCGCGCGCCCTGCATCGGGACGGCGGTCAGAAAGTCATCGCCCGGAATATCGGGAAATCCCTGAAAGTTGGCTCCGTTGCCGAACTTCGCGCGACACGTCGCCCAGCGCTTGTCGCACCCCTCGCCCGGAAATCCGGAGAGATCGAGCTTGCATCGGGCGTCTCCCCACTGGGCGTCGCAGTCCCGGCCATAGGTCCGCCCGACGACGCGCTCCAAGGCGGCCAGCGGCCCTTCGAGTTCAGCGGAAAATCCGTCCCCGTCGCGCCGTATCCGGGCGAGCCGCGCCACCCACAGCCGGACCTTCAGGTCAGGTCGGCGCCAGTCCAGCCGCCACAGTGAGATCTCTGCCCGATCAAACAGGCCCTGCTCGATATCGACCTCGGTGATCCCGTCGTCGTCGAGAACACCCGCGACGACCGCCGTCCCCGGCGCCAGCCCGACGCCGCTCCCCGCCGCGCCGCCGGTCCAACCGCTGGAAGCCCGGCAGACGACGCCTTCCACCTCCAGATCGCAGTCGTGATCGGTGAATCCCGCCACCACGCCATCCGCCCGCTTCAGCACCCAGGCATGACACAGCGTCGCCGCGCCGATCTCGATCCGAGCCGCCAGTTCTTCCGGAATCTGACGCATCTCAGACCCTCACCTCGATCAGGGGCACGGCCGCCATGCGCCCGGCGGCGAAGCTCTCCAGCGTCACGTCGATCCGGTCGGCGTCGAAACGGACAGGGACGTCGAATTCGAATCCCGCCGTGACAGCCACGCCCTCGGCCGGAGGCGTCAGGAAGGTCACCGTTCCCGTCGTCAGGTCCGCTTCAAAGCTCGACGGATTCTGCTCGAGGCCATCGAGACCGACCCTCACTGTTCCTTCGACAGGCTTGACGATCCGTCGGTCGGCCGCGTCCGGCCCCTCGCCATATCGCTTGCACAGCTCGAAGGTCGCACGGGCGCCGTCGCCCACGCCTAGAACCTGATCGTGAGGCGTGATCGCGCCGCTGGGCGCGCAGGACCTGAAGTCGGCGAAATCCCGGAACCGGAACCCGTACAGCCGCCCGCGCCGGGCCTCGAAGAAGGCCGTCAACGCCGCCATGTCGTCCAGCGACCTCAGGTTCGCGCCGATCAGATAGCGCCGGCGACCCTGCGCCCAGGGCGTCGAGCGCCGCTCGAAGCCTGAGCCCAGCGTCACGATCTCGGTGCGCCGTTCGACGCCGCCGGTCGATCCGAACGCCAGACGCGCGGGCAGGCTCACCTCGTGAAAGGCCATGAATCTTCTCCGTAATCCGGATCCGGCGCGGCGGTCGCGCCTAGAGCCGGCGCGCGCCGAGCGAGACGGCCCGCGCCAGCGCCTGGGCGATCTGCGCCTCGGATCGGAGCAGCGCCTCGGCCCCGCCGTCGACCCGCACATTGACGGTCACGCCCGACCCCGCGACCGGTTCGACCGTTCCCGGACCCGACGGCCGGAACAGCTCCGGGCCCCGTTCGCCGACCAGATAGGCTCCACCCCCGATCACCGGCCCGCCGTCCGCCCGCGCGCCGGAAAACACCGACCCAGCCGCCTGGGCGATGGCGCCAGCCAGGC
>NZ_JAVHLH010000081.1 GCF_031082345.1 Brevundimonas sp.
CACCACCGACCGGATCGTGTCGGCGTCCAGCGCCTTGAACGCCACGATGGCGTCGAGGCGGTTGCGGAACTCCGGCGCGAACAGCCGCTGGATGGCCTTCTCGTCCTCGCCCTCGACCTTGCCGCGGCCGAAGCCGATGGCCGCCCGCGCATTGTCGGCCGCGCCGGCGTTGGTGGTCATGATCAGCACCACATTGCGGAAGTCGACCTTCTTGCCGATGGCGTCGGTCAGCTGGCCGTTGTCCATCACCTGCAGCAGGATGTTGTAGACGTCCGGGTGGGCCTTCTCGATCTCGTCCAGCAGCACCACGGCGTGCGGATGCTGGTCGACGGCGTCGGTGAGCAGCCCGCCCTGATCATGGCCGACATAGCCCGGAGGCGCGCCGATCAGCCGGCTGACGGTGTGTCGCTCCATATATTCCGACATGTCGAAGCGCAGCATCTCGATGCCGAGCGTCGCGGCCAGCTGCTTGGCCACCTCGGTCTTGCCGACCCCGGTCGGACCGCTGAACAGGAAGGCGCCGATCGGCTTCTGCGGGTCGCGCAGCCCGGCCCGGGCCAGCTTCATCGCCGCCGAGACCTGCTCGATCGCCGAGGACTGGCCGAACACGACGCGGTTCAGGTCGCGCTCCAGTTCGCGCAGCCCCTCGGTGTCGGACTTGCTGACCGACTTCGGCGGGATGCGGGCCATGCGGGCGATGACGGCCTCGACCTCCTTCTGGCCGATGACCTTCTTGCGCTTCGATTCCGGCAGCAGCATCTGCGACGCCCCCGCCTCGTCGATGACGTCGATCGCCTTGTCCGGCAGTTTGCGGTCGGTCATGTAGCGCGCCGACAGCTCGACCGCCGTGCGGATGGCCGCGTCGGTGTAGCGCAGCTTGTGATGGCCTTCGTAGGAGGTCTTCAGCCCCTTCAGGATCTTGACCGTGTCCTCGACCGTGGGCTCGTTGACGTCGATCTTCTGGAAGCGGCGGGCCAGGGCCCGGTCCTTCTCGAAATGCTGGCGGTACTCCTTGTAGGTCGTCGAGCCCATGCAGCGCAGGCTGCCCGAGGCCAGCGCCGGCTTCAGCAGGTTGGAGGCGTCCATGGCCCCGCCCGAGGTCGCGCCGGCGCCGATCACCGTATGGATCTCGTCGATGAACAGGATGGCGTTGTCGTGCGTCTCCAGCTCCTTGACGACCTGTTTCAGCCGCTCCTCGAAGTCGCCGCGATAGCGGGTGCCGGCCAGCAGCGCCCCCATGTCGAGGCTGTAGATGGTCGCGCCTTCCAGCACGTCCGGCACCTCGTGATTGACGATCTTGCGGGCCAGGCCTTCCGCGATCGCGGTCTTGCCGACGCCGGGATCGCCGACCAGCAGCGGATTGTTCTTTGTGCGCCGGCACAGGATCTGGATGGCGCGGTCGACCTCGGCCTGGCGGCCGATCAGCGGATCGATCTTGCCGTTGCGCGACTTCTCGTTGAGGTCGACGCAATAGGCCTCCAGCGCCTCCCCGCCGGTCTTGGCCGCGGCGGCGTCCTCGGCGTCCTCGGGGCTCGCGCCCGACCGGGCCGGACGCATTTCGCCGCCCGCCTTCTTGGCGATGCCGTGGGCGATATAGTTGACCGCGTCATAGCGGGTCATGTCCTGCTCCTGCAGGAAATAGGCGGCGTGGCTCTCGCGCTCCGAGAAGATGGCGACCAGCACATTGGCGCCCGAGACTTCCTCGCGGCCCGAGCTCTGGACGTGGATCACGGCCCGCTGGATCACGCGCTGGAAGCCCGCCGTCGGCTTGGCGTCCTCGCCGTCCGAGGTGGCCAGGGCCGCCAGGTCGGTGTCGACGTACAGGGTCAGCGCCGTCTTCAGGGCGGCCAGGTCGACGTTGCAGGCGGTCATCACATTGGCCGCGTCCGGGTCGTCGACCAGGGCGAGCAGCAGGTGCTCCAGCGTGGCGTACTCGTGCCGGCGCTCGTTCGCATAGTGGACGGCGCGGTGCAGGGTCTCTTCGAGAGGACGCGAAAATGACGGCATTTGAAAGGTTCCTCTCAGTCCTTTTCCATCGTGCATTGCAGCGGGTGCTGGTGACGGCGCGCCGTCTCCACCACCTGGGCGACCTTGGTTTCGGCCACTTCGTAGGTGAAGACGCCGCAGACCCCGACGCCATGCTGGTGCACGTGCAGCATGATGCGGGTCGCGTCCTCGCGGCTCTTCTGGAAGAACCGCTCCAGCACGTAGATGACGAATTCCATCGGCGTGTAGTCGTCGTTCAGGATCAGCACCCGATACAGCGAGGGCTTCTGAAGCTTCGGCTTTGTTTCGGTGACGGTGGCGGCCCCGAGGCCTCCCTCCTGATCACCGACTTTACGTGACGGCGGCATTCGTTGTCCGTGTGTGGGAGTCGATGGACAGATAGGGGATGATGGCGTGATTTGAAGGCGCGTCCAGTCACAGCTTTATGTTTGGCCGCGGTCGTCGACCCTTCGGGATCTCCCGACCCGACGCGGCCTGGCGCTCCGCGCACGTCCGCCCTCAAGCAGTGAGCCGCCGCGCGGCGAACGCTAGGGCAAACAAAAGGGCCCCCGGATCGCTCCGGAGGCCCCTCGAACGCTTACTGTCGGTTCAGACCTAGCGGGCGGCCTGGAACTTTTCGACCGAGGCGGTGACGCGCTCGTTGATCGGCTTGAAGCTGTCCTTGACCGAGGCGGTGAACATGTCGGTCATGCGGGTGACTTCGGCCAGGTAGGATTCGGCGGCCGACTTGGCCCAGTTGGTCTGCAGCTCGAGGGCTTCCTGGACCGAACGGGCCTGGGCCAGCGACTGGGCGGCGGCGACGCCGTCTTCCCAGGACTTCTTGCCGTAGGCGACGGTCTGGGCCGAGATGGCCTCGACGCCCTTCTGGGCGGCGGCGGCCGAGGCGACGACGGCCTCAAGGTTCTTCTTGCCCTCGGCGTTCAGCTCGGTCAGGCCGGCGACCGACTTGTCGGCGGCTTCACGGAAAGCCTGCGCGCCGGCGGCTTGCATTTTCTCGGCCTGGACCTGGGCCTTCTCGGCCGAAGCCTTGACCTGGGCGGTGGCGGTTTCGACGGTCTTCTTCACGGTTTCGGCGCTGTCGGCCATGGTGTCTCTCCTGAACCTGTCGCGGCTTGGGCCGCTTGTGACTGTTCCGCGGCGAGCGATGCCACCGCGACAGAGGCTCATATGGTGCAACTGCGAACAAAGGTCAAGGGATATTGTGCACTGCACCATATTGTCACAATGCGGCGAATCCCGCCTGACAGGAGAGAACGCTTCACAAATCCGTTGACGGCTTGTTTACCGTCACGAAACCCCGATGACGCATGATAGCCTTTCGTCAGCGTCGCGTGGTGGGGCCGCCGTCGCGCTAATGAATGTATGAGGCCTGCGCTTGCCGTTCTTTTCTCTGATCCGCCGTGGTCTGTTGTCGCTGTTGCTGATCATCGCCCTCGCGGTGGTCCCCACGACGCCGCCGCTGGCCGCCCAGGAAAACACCCGCTACGCCGCCATCGTGGTCGATGCTGAAACGGGCGAGGTCCTGTTCGCGCGTCACGCAGACAGCCGGCGCTATCCCGCCTCGATCACCAAGGTGATGACCCTGTACCTGGCGTTCGAGGCGCTCACCGAAGGCCGGGTCAAGCTGGACGACGTCATCACTGTCTCGCCCCGCGCCGCCAGCCAGCCGCCCTCGAAGCTGGGGCTCGCCGCCGGTCAGACCATCACCCTCGACGACGCAATGAAGGCCACGGCGGTGCGCAGCGCCAACGACATGGCCATGGCCATCGCCGAGCACGTCGGCGGTTCCCAGGATCGTTTCGCCGCGCAGGCGACCCTCAAGGCCCGCGAGCTGGGCATGACCCAGACCCGCTACGTCAATCCGAACGGCCTGCCCGACGCGCGCCAGGTGACCTCGGCCCGCGACCTCGCCATTCTGGCGCGGGCGGTGATGCGCGACTACCCGCAGTACTACCGCTATTTCGGTCTGCATGACTGGGCCTATCAGGGCCGCGAATATCGCAACACCAACGGCCTGCTCCGCCAGGGCGACGGCTACGACGGCATGAAGACCGGCTACACCAACGCCTCCGGCTACAACCTCGCGGCCTCGGCCGTGCGGGACGGCCGGCGACTGATCACCATCGTCCTCGGCGGCCGGTCGACCGCGAGCCGCAACAGTCACGTCGCCGAGCTGATGGAAACGGGCTTCGAGGTCGAACGGCTGCGTCGCGCCGGCCAGACGATCCAGGTGGCCCAGACCTATTTCGAACAGAAGGGCTTCGGCGTCGGCCCCGACAATTCCGGCCCCGTCCAGTACGCCGAGGTCGCCGGCGAAGAGGACGGCGAGGTCGGTTCGAACGCCGTCAGCTACGCCGCCCTGCCCTCCGCGCCGCCACAGCCGACGCGGGTCACGCCGGCCCCGTCCGAGAGCCGCACCGTCGCCTCCCTGATGCGCGCCGAGGGTCCGGCCGACGTCACCGCCTCGCTGAACGGCGCCCCCGGCAACCGACCGACGCCGGCGCGCGAGACGGTGCGCGAGACCGCCGGCCGCTGGGCCGTGCAGGTCGGCGCCTTCCGCGACGAGACGGTGGCGCGCGACTGGCTGACCGAGGTCAACCGGCGCTTCCGCAGCCAGTTCACCGCCGCCGAGCGCACGGTCCAGAACGCCGAGGGCTGGTACCGCTCGCGCTTCACCGGCATGAGCGAACAGGCCGCCCAGGCCGCCTGCGCCACCCTGGCCGAGCGCCGCGTCACCTGCATGGTGGTTCGGCCGCAGTAAATCTGTCCCGCCCGAAAGCGACCAACTACCGACGCGCGAGTCCGCCCCGTATCAGACACAATCGCCGGTAACGCTCCGCCTGAAATGGAGGGCGGGTGATGAGGGCAGGCAGGAGTCTTGCGGGGCTGGCGTCGACTTCGGTTGCGCTGGTCCTCGCAGCGGCGGCGGTGGCGCAAACCCCTGCGACCACAGGCGCAGACAACGTTACCCCGTATGAACCAGTGTTCTTCGCTGAATACAGGCCCGTTACGGCGCTGGATATGATCGCTCGGATCCCCGGCTTCCAGTTCGACGGCGGAACCACGGCTCGAGGCTTTGCCGGGACTGCCGGCAACGTGCTGATCGATGGCGAAAGGCCGGTGACGCGCAGCGACAGCCTCGCTACCGTCCTGTCGCGCATTCCCGCATCGCAGGTGCAGCGGATCGACGTTGTCCGGGGCGGGGCCGGCGGCGTCGACATGCAGGGCAAGGCGGTGGTGGCGAACGTCATCCGCAAGCCCGACGCGGGGGTATCCGGTTCAGTTTCGACCGGCCTCACCCTGACCGACCAGGGGCGTTTCCAGCCGAGCGTTTCGATCCAGGGTCAGCGCCAGCGAAACGGGCGGTCAATGGACGGCTCTCTTCGCTGGTCCAGCGCATCTCTGGAGTCGGATAGTGTGCGGCAGCGGTTTTCGCCCGACGGCTCCATTCTGTTGATTGGGCTGGAAGACGGCGAGGTCGCCTTTCAGACTATGGACGCGACCGGCGTGTACGAAGGCCCGTTGGCCGGGGGTCGCCTTCGCGCCAACGCACTCATCAGCCAGAATGACAACCTCTTCGAAGGGACCGACACCCTGATCGTGCCGGGGGGGCGTGAAGACAATCGCTCGGACGGCGTGCGGCGGCGGGGGGAGGCCGGACTTCGCTGGACCCGCAGTCTGCCCCGGGGGATGAACCTTGAGCTGGTCGGCTTCCAGTCGATCACGGAGAATGAAAACTTCGGGGCGTTCGACACTCCCATTTTCACCGCCCGGACCATCAGCGAGCAACGATCCGGCGAAACTATCGGCTCGGGTTCGCTGAAGTTCGCTCCGCTGGAAACGGGTTTGGGGGATGTCAGTCTCGAGACTGGAACGGAGTTCGCCTTCAATTGGGTGGAGTCTGCGACGGCCTACACCTTTGACGGCAGCCCCCTGCCTCTGCCGGGCGACGACACCCGCGTCGAGGAATTCCGCAACGAGAGCTTTGTCACTGCCAGGTGGTCGGCGCGGCCCAACCTGACCGTCGAAGCCAATCTGAGGTACGAACTGTCGCGCATCATCGCGACGGGATCAGCGGGCGCAGGGGAAACCGCCTTGCAGTTCCTTAAGCCCCGGATGGTCTCCACCTGGACGGTGGCCCCGCGTAACACGCTGACTTTCAAGTTCGAGAGGACCGTCGACCAGCTGTCGTTCGGCGCATTCACCGCCTCCGCCGCCTTTTCGACCGGCATCTATGGGCGAGGCAATCCCGACATCCGGCCGGCGCAGACTTGGCTAAGCAGTCTCCGGTACGAGCGCCTGTTCGGAACCCAGGGGTCTCTGGTGGCCGAGTTCACGCACGAAGACATGGACGAAATCCTGGGGTCCGTCGTTGTCCTTGAGGTTCCTCCAGGCGGAGGAGCGCCGCGTCCGTACAATATTACCCGGAATGTGGGCGGGGCGACCCGCGACAAGGCCTCGCTGTCGGGTCGAATCCCTCTGGATAGCTGGGGTCTCGAGGGCGGATTGTTCACCGCCCAGGTCTTTTACCGATGGTCTGAGACCACGGATCCTGTGACATTCGAAGGACGGCGCCTGTCGGGCGATCAGCCGTTCGGATGGTCCGCGGGCCTGGGCCAGAACCTGGTCGCCCAGCGGATCAGCTGGAACGTGGGGATCAACAGCGGATCGGAAGGCCGCAGCTTTGGCCCCAGCTTCGTCTCGAACTTCCGGTCACGGCCAACGGGGCAGGTCAGCCTGACCTATCGGCCGGACGCGCGGCTGAGTGTCTCGGGCGGCCTGTTCATCGCCAATGACAGTGAAAGCGACTTCACCCTTTTCGATGCGCCGCGAAACGTCGGCGCGCCGATATATACTGAAACCAGGCGTAATCTCGGAACCAGCCAAGTCTATCTGAGCGTGAGGCGGAACTTCTGACCAAAGGGACCAGGCGCAGCCTTGCCGATGTCCGGCTTTTCCCCTATACGCGCCGCCTTTCCAGGGCTTCGGTCCTGACGCGGAGTTCCAAAGGGTTCGGGAAGTCATCCCGGCCGCCGCTTCAGGATCCATCGTGGGACAGGACTTACCCGGTCCCCCCGCGCCGACGCCCACCAAGGGAGACCACCGCATGGCTCTTTACGAGCACACGGTCATGTCGCGCCAGGATATCAGCGCGCAACAGGCCGAAGCGCTGAACGACACCATCAAGGGCTTGATCGAGCAAGGCGGCGGTTCCGTCGCCAAGATCGAGTACTGGGGTCTGCGCAACCTGACCTATCGGGTCAAGAAGAACCGCAAGGCGCACTATTCGCTGCTCGCCGTCGACTGCCCGCCCGCCGCCATGGCCGAAGTGGAACGTCAGCTGTCGATCAACGAGGACGTGCTGCGCTGGCTGACCGTCCGCGTCGAGGAGCTCGACCTGGAGCTGTCGCCGCTGCTGGCCCGCCGCGAGCGCGAGCGTGAACGTGAGCGCGAGCGCACCCCGCGCGAAGACGCCACCGCCGAAGCCGCTGACTAAGGAACCCGGAACATGACCGATACGACTGCCCCGTCGCCGGGCGCGCCGGCCGGCTCCGGCCCCGCCCGCCGCCCCTTCTACCGTCGCCGCAAGGTGTGCCCGTTCTCCGGCGCCAACGCTCCGAAGATCGACTACAAGGACGTGAAACTGCTGCAACGCTACATCAGCGAGCGCGGCAAGATCGTCCCGTCGCGCATCACCGCCGTTTCCCAGAAGAAGCAGCGCGAACTGGCCAAGGCCATCAAACGCGCCCGCTATCTGGCCCTCCTGCCCTATGTGGTGAAGTGATATGAAGGTCGTTCTGCTTGAACGCGTCGAGAACCTCGGCGCCATCGGCGACGTCGTCACTGTAAAGGACGGCTTCGCCCGCAACTTCCTTCTGCCGCGCGACAAGGCCCGTCGGGCCACGTCGGCGAACCTGAAGGCGTTCGAACTCGACCGCGCCGCCATCGAGGCCCGCAACGAGAAGAACAAGTCCGAAGCGCAGAAGATCGCCGACAAGATCGACGGCCAGACCTACGTCATGATCCGGCAAGCCGGTGAAACGGGTCAGCTGTACGGTTCGGTCGCCGGTCGCGACGTCTCCGAGGCCGTCCAGGCCGAGGGCGGCAAGATCGAGCGCTCGCAGGTCGTGCTCAACACGCCGATCAAGACCCTGGGCGTCCACGAGGTGCAGGTTCGCCTGCACGCCGAGGTCTCCGCCACGGTCAAGATCAACATCGCGCGTTCGGTCGACGAAGCCGAGCGTCAAGCGAAAGGCGAGGACGTGATCAAGTCCGCCTACGACCAGGACCGCGCGGAAGCGATGGAAGCGGCGCAGGACATGATCGCCGGCGGCGCCGGCCAGCAGGAAGGCCTCGGCTCGGAAGCCTGAGCCCGTCCAGACGGCTGAAGACTGCGAAGGGGCGCTGCCGGCGACGGCGGCGCCCTTTTTCTTGCGCGTGTCTCACTTTGCCCCATATATCGCCGCTCTGGCTGGAGCCCGGGAGGCGTCGTCATGCGTGCAGGAATGATTGCGGCCGTTGTCGCCGCCTCTCTCGTCGCGGGGTCCTCCGCGGCCCAGTCCGGAGGAACGCTGGAGTCCTTCGTGACCCGCGCCAACCGCATACCGTTGAACGCCACCGCCATGCTGCGGCCCGACGCGCACCGGCTCAAGGGCGAGGCCGAACGGGCGTTCAACGCCGTCGGCCGCGAGATCCGGGACGCCCGCGCCGCCAACCGGACTCCGCCGGCCTGCCCGCCCGAGAACATCAATCTCAATCCCCGGCAGCTGCTCGACTACCTGAACGGCATCCCGCAGGCGCGCCGCCAGCGCATGACCGTCACCGACGGCATCCGCAGCTGGATGGCGTCGCGGTATCCGTGCGCCGGCTGAGCCGTTAACTGATCCGGCTACGGAATTCCGGATCGCCCACAATAGCCCGGACTTATCCCTAGACGGCCTTACGTCCGCGACTGACGCAGGCCGCGCGCATGGGTAAGACATGAGCCCAATGAACGCCCTGGCCCCCGTCTCCTTCCCGCCGATGGACCCCTCGTCCATCCCGTCCCTGCCCCACAACCTCGAGGCGGAACAGGCGCTGCTGGGCAGCCTGATGTTCGACAACGCGGTGTTCGAGCGCCTGTCGGACCGCCTGCGCGGGGCCCATTTCTACGAGCCCTTCCACCAGCGGCTCTATGACGCCATCGAGGATCATGTCCGCCAGGGCCTGCTGGCCGAGCCGACCATCCTGATGGAGCGCTTCAAGCAGGACCCGGCCTTCCAGGAGTTCGGCGGCCTGCGCTATCTGGCCGACCTCGTCGACCGCGCGCCGCCGGCGGCCAACGCCCCCGACTACGCCCGGGTGGTCTATGACCTGTCCCTGCGCCGCGACCTGATCCGCATCGGCGGCGAGATCATCAAGGAGGCGCCCCAGCCCGAAACCGCCGCCATCGACCAGATCGAGACCGCTGAACAGCAGCTCTACACCCTGGCCGAGACCGGCAAGCCCTCCTCGGGCTTCGTCAGCTTCTCCACCGCCCTGTCCGGCGCCGTGCAGATGGCCGCCGAGGCCTATCAGCGCGACGGCAAGCTGGCCGGCCTGGCCACCAACCTCGACGACCTCGACCAGAAACTGGGCGGCCTGCATCCGTCCGACCTGCTGATCCTCGCGGGCCGTCCGTCGATGGGCAAGACGGCGCTGGCCACCAACATCGCCTTCAACGTCGCCCGCAACTACCGCTGGGAGCCGACCCCCGAGGGCCGCAAGACCGTCAGCGGCGGCGTGGTGGCCTTCTACAGTCTGGAAATGAGCGCCGAACAGCTGGCCATGCGTATCCTCGCCGACGCCTCGGGCGTGTCGTCGGACAAGCTGCGCAAGGGCGAAATCGACGCCGCCGACTTCGGCAAGATCCGCGACGCCGCCGTCGAGATCGGCGAAAGCCCGCTGTACATCGACGCCACCGGCGGCCTGTCGATGTCCAAACTGGCCGCCCGCGCCCGCCGCCTCAAGCGGATGGAGCACGGCCTCGACCTGATCGTGGTCGACTACCTGCAGCTGATCACCACCGGCGAGAGCAACAGCCAGAAGAACCGGGTGCAGGAGGTGTCGGAGATCACCGGCGCCCTCAAGGCCCTGGCCAAGGAGCTGAGCGTGCCGATCCTGGCCCTGTCGCAGCTGTCGCGTCAGGTCGAACAGCGCGAGGACAAACGGCCCCAGCTGTCCGACCTGCGGGAGTCGGGCTCGATCGAGCAGGACGCCGACTGCGTCATGTTCGTCTATCGCGAGAGCTACTACCTTGGCCGCGCCGAACCGCGCGAGGGCACCGAGGAGCACCTGAAGTGGCAGGAGGACATGGACCGCCTCAAACACCAGGCCGAGGTCGTCATCGGCAAACAGCGCCACGGCCCGATCGGCATCGTCAAACTGTCGTTCGACGCCGACACGACGAAGTTCGGCAACCTCGCCCAAGGCCAGCGCTACGACAGCTACGGCGACTGAAAAGCCCTCCCCCCTTGGGGGAGGGGGACCGCTACGCGGTCCCC
>NZ_JAVHLH010000082.1 GCF_031082345.1 Brevundimonas sp.
CACGGAGCTGGTCTTGAGCTCCTCGGCCAGGCTCTCGGTCAGGCGGTGGACCCCGGACTTGGAGGCCGCGTAGGCGCCCATGCCCGCCGCGCTCTTCAGGGCCCCGTTGGCGCCGACGTTGACGATTCGGCCCTCGTCCGAACGTTTCAGATGGGGCAGGGCGGCGCGACTGGCGTTCAGGGCGGTGGTCACGTTCAGGGCGAACATCCGGTCCCAGGCGGGCTCGGCGTCGTCGACCGTCTGCCAGATGAAGCCGCCGGCGATATTGAGCAGGGCGTCCAGCCGGCCGAAGCGCTCGACCACCGCCGCCATGGCCCGCTCCGCCGCCCCGCTGTCGGTGAGGTCGACGCCGCCGAGTTCCAGCACGCCTTCGGGCGTTTCGCGGCCGGTGGCGTGGTCGATCACCGCCACCCGCAGCCCGTCGGCCACAGCGGCTTCGACAACCGCCCGCCCCAGGACGCCGTGACCTCCGGTGACGGCGATGACACGATCGGACATGGGCGGCTCCATAGGCTCGGGATTGCAGTTCGGGGGCGTCGGCTCGACCTAGCCGAACACCTTCGCCATCAGACGTTCAAGGGCCTGGGCGTCGACGGCGTCAAATGCGGCGGTCTCGGTCGCGTCGATGTCGAAAACGGCGATCAGGTTTCCGGCTCCGTCGATCACCGGCACGACGATCTCGCTGGCCGAGCGGCTGTCGCAGGCGATATGGCCCGGGAAGGCATGAACGTCCTCGACCACCTGGGTCGCCCGGTCGCGGGCGGCGGCGCCGCATACGCCGCGGCCGAAGGGAATGCGGAGGCAGCCCAGCGTGCCCTGGTAGGGCCCGACCACCAGCTCGCCTGGCTTGTCGGGATCGACGACGTAGAAGCCGGTCCAGAAGAAGGTCGGAAAGGCGTCGGCCAGCATGGACGACACCGTCGCCATGCGCGCCGTCAGGTTCGGCTCCCCGTCCAGCACGGCGAGAATTTCCGCCTCGACCTCGGCGTAGCGGGCGGCCTTGTCGGCGGGGCGATCGTCGCGGGCGACGTAGGACATCAGGCAGGGCTCCAGGCGAGGACAGCCATATAGGCGCCGCGGCCCGGCGAGGCGAGAGCCCCGCTTTTCGCCTGAGAGGGGAATCGCAAGTTGCTGATTCCGGTGGACAACTTTTGGCTCGCCACAAAATGGCCGAGCTGCGGCAACGCTTTGTCGCAAAACAGCGTTAACCTTGACAGACAGTTAACTGGACCGGACTGTCCCGGTCACGCAAAGCTTAACGGGTGAGCCAGGCGGACGCCCGCTCCAGTAGTGCGAGGACTTATGGGCGAGGGCGAGGCGAACAAGACCGACCACGGCCGGTCCGACCGGTCTCGCGGCCCCGTCGCCATCGCCGCGATCGCGGGCGTGCTGGCCTTGACCGCCCTGGGTATGGCGTCCTGCGGCGATGGGAGCGGCGGCATTCGCTTCTGGCAGCGCGCTGATGCCGGTTCGAACGCCTGCCCGCGCCCCGCCTCGCTGAGCGGCTCGGAATTCAACGCCCAGGAGACCGGACTGCGGGCGCTGCGCCGAGCCGCCTTCCGGGGCGACTTCTTCGCCCAGCTGGAGCTGGGATCGCGCTACGCCGCCATCCGCGCCACCGACAAGAATATCGAGGACCCGATCGAGAGCGCCACCTGGTACGCCATGGCGCTGGCCAATGACGAGGGCTACGCCCCGATCAACCGGGTCGACCGCGGCGGCTTCGGCGGCTGGCGGCCGCTGTCCAAATACGACGACTGCCGGGCCTTCGAGCGCCACATGGCCTACCAGCGGCTGGACCGCCAGCTGGGTCAGATGACGCGGGAAGAGCAGGAGTCGGTGCGCGACCGCGTCGTCTACATCCTGTCGACCCAGGATGCGGAGGGGTATCGCACCCTGGCCCGGCTGCATGACGGCCTCTACGGCCCGTTCGGCGAGCCCGAGGACAATCGCGAGGCGCGCGAGGCCTGGGGCGACAACGGCGGCGGCGCATCCGACAGCCGAAATCGCCGCCGCCGGGGGTATCTGTCAGCGACGAGCCTGTTCCCCCGCAACGACGTCGACGCCTATCTGTACAACTACCTCGCGGTGCAGACCGGCGATGTCGGCGCCTATGTGCTGATGAAGGATTTCGAAAAGTCCGCCCCCAGCCGCGACCAGTACAGCCGCTTCGTCGAGGCCAAGGCCCGGCAGTGGACGCCGCCGTTCGAATTCTATCCCAACGAGGCGCCCGCCTCGGGCGTGCCCTTCTCGGACGAGAGCCGTCCGCGCGGCGACGCCTATGAATACGCCCTGACCCGGATGGGAACGGAACTGCCGTTCATCCATGTCGGCCGCGCCCTGCGCTACCTCGGCATCACCGAGACGGCGGCGACGCGGCCCGAGGACCTGTCCAAACGACAGATCGAGACCCTGGAGGCCATGCTGGGCCATCCGATGGAGAGCCGGCTGTCCTATCTGGAGCGGGTCCGGGCCATCCAGCTGGCCGCCGTCAACGGCTCGTCGGAGGCGCAGTTGGTGCTGGCGGTGATGTACGCCGAGGGCATCGGCCTGCCGGCCGACTACGCCCGCGCCTTCAAATGGTTCGACGAGGCCGCTCGCCAGGGCAGCCCCGAGGCCAAATTCGCCATGTCGAGCTATTTCGCGCTCGGCGTCTCGGGGGTGGCGGATCAGGACAAGGCCCAGGCCGTGGCCCTGCGCATCGACTCGGCGCTGTCCGGCTTCGGGCCATCGGCCGCCCGCCTGCAGGCCGTGCTGGCCCAGGTTTCCCGTTCGCAGCAGCGCCGTTAAGGAGGGCGTGGACCCATGTCGACCCGTTTCCCCTTCGGTCGGATCCGCGGCACGGTCGCCGGCGTCGCCGTGATCGCGGCCGCCGTCGCCGGCGTCGCGCTGTCGCAGGGCCCCGCCGCCCACGCCCAGGTCGCCGCCAAGGTCGAGAGCCAGACCCGACCGAATTTCGGCCTGCTGCTGGATCCGCCGACGCGCAGCTATCGCAATCGCGGCTCGCAGCACCGGCGCTACGACTATCGCCGCCACCGGCCCGACTGGCGGCCCGACTATCCGTCCCACCGCCCCGGCGGCGAGGAGATCGTGCTGGTCGACTGCGGCGGCAATCCGGGGACCGGCGCGGTCGAGGACGCCGTGCGCCGGGTGCGGCCAGGCGGCACCCTGGTGATTCGGGCCCGCGCCGGCGCCTGCGTCGGCTGGCTGAACATCGACAAGCCCCTGACCATCATCGGCGAAAGCGGCTTCGATCCACGCGACTGGGCGCGCACCGGCAATCCGACCCTGCAGGCTCCCGACGGCCTGCCCTGCATCACGGTGGCCCAAGGCGTGCGCGTCGAGATTCGCGACCTGGTGTTCGCCTCGCCGCGCGCCGGCGACGCCGCCTGCGTGGTCGGCTACGGCGCCGAGATCATCATGAACCGCGTCGGTTTCCGCCACGCCGGGGACGAGGCGGCGATCTACGCCGACGGCGGCCTGCTGTATCTGCGCGACACCATCATCGAGGCCCAGACCATCGCTCCGGCGATCGTCGCCGACGGGGCCGTGCTCGACGCCTGGGAGGTCGTGGTGGCCGGGGCCCAGTCCGGGATGGAGCTGATCCCCGGCGCCGGCCAGACCTCGCGCATCGTTTCGACCACCCTGAAGGGGACCAATGCGCCGAACGCCTTCGGGCCGCGCTCGATCGGCGTCATCGTGCGCTCGGGCCGCGACTACGGCCGGGTCGAGATCGAGAACACCGCCATCCTCGGTTACGTCGAGGGCGTGGCGATCGAGGGGGCCTCGGTCGACATCAAGAACAGCCGCGTCGGCCGCTCGGACAAGGGCGTGGTGCTCTACAACGGTGAACTGCGGCTTGAGAGCAGCCGCATCCGCGCCGCGACGGTCGGCGTCGCCGCCGCCTCGGGCAGCGCGGTGATCGTCAACAACGTCTTCTCGGGCGTCCGCGAGGTGATCTACGCCGAGGACCGCGCCAATGTTCAGGCGCGCGGCAACATCGTCTATTCGCAATACGTCTGCCGGCCCCAGTTCCGCGACCGCTACCGCGGCCGTTACGAGCCCTACTGGCGGCCGGGCGAGGGCTGGGAGTGCGCCTTCGGCTCGTATCCGCGCGACTGGTGGGACGACGAGGACGGCCTGCTCGGAATCGAATACTACGACGACGGCTACACGCTCGACGGCTACGACCGCTATCAGCGCGGCGAAGGCTGGTACGACCGCGACGGGCGTTACATCCAGGACGGCCGCTATCGGGGCGAGGATCGCTGGAGCCGGGGCGGGGGCTGGCGGCGGTAGGCGCGGAGGGACTCGAACCCCCAACCAGACCGTTATGAGCGGTCGGCTCTAACCATTGAGCTACGCGCCCTCCGTGGCGGCCTTGCGTGGCCTAGCAGGCGGCGCGGCGGCTTGCCAAGCGCCATGGTTTCGACGCCGGAGCGTCGCTGTTTTCGCGCCGATGAACGGAACCTGCCGGCCGGGGTCATGCGTTGGTTCAGGGACAAACGGCCAAGGTGGCGCCATGGTCCGCGCCCACACCAGACGGACCGCCCGCATCAGGAGATGACCTCATGAACCGCCCCGCCGCCCCCAAGGCCAATACCGCCACCGCGCCGGCGCTCTCCAACCGTATCCTGCTGGTGAGCGGCAGCCTGCTCGCCGCGGCCGCCGTCGCCTTCGCGGCCCCGGCCGCCTTCGCCCAGAGCCAGCCCGGCGGGGGCGCCCCGCTGACCATCCAGGCGGTGACCGAGCGCCCGTCGCTGAACCTGTCGGCCTATGGCGAGGTCAAGACCGCGCCGGACATGGCGACGATCAGTTTCGGCGTGGTCACCGAGGCCGCCACGGCCGCCGAGGCCATGAGCCAGAACGCCGCGCGCATGAACCAGGTCATGGCCGCCCTGCGCCGCGCCGGCATCGCCGAGCGCGACGTCCAGACCTCGGGCCTGAACCTGTCGGCCCAATATGACTACGTCCAGAACGAGCCGCCGCGCCTGCGCGGCTACCAGGCCAACAATCGGGTGACGGTGATCATCAACGACCTCGACGCCGTCGGCACGACCGCCGACGCCGTGGTCGCGGCCGGGGTCAACCAGATCGACGGCATCGGTTTCGGCCTCAAGGACCCCACCTCGGCCGAAAATCAGGCCCGCCAGATCGCCGTGCGCAACCTGCAGGCCAAGGCGGCCCTCTACGCCCAGGCCCTGGGCGTGCCGCTGGGCGGCATTCGCTCGCTGACCGAGGGCGGCGGCTATTCGCCCCAGCCGCCCCAGCCGATGTACGCCCGCGCCGAAATGGCCATGGACTCCGGCGCGACGCCGGTGGCCGCCGGTCAGCTGACGGTGCGGATCGACATCACCGGGGTGTATGATCTCGAGCGGTAGGTCCTGATCACAACATCCAACCGGCCCCTTCCGCGACGCGGGAGGGGCCGTCTGCTGTCGCCGTCACTCCGACCGAACCAGCACCATGCCGACGCCGAGATTGAGGATGTAGCCGACGCCCAGGATCGCCAGGGCGGTGACGGCTCCGTCGTCATAGACCAGCAGGGCCAGGCTCCACGGCAGGGTCAGCACGCGGGCGGGGAGAAAGGTCAGCTGGTCCACCGACTGACCCAGCAGGTCGAGGCCCGCCGGGGTCGCCACCAGCAGGCTGATCGCTCCCGCGACGGCGTAGAGGCCGTACAGAAGCCATTTGATCCATGGAATGCTGCGGGCCATTTGACGCCTCCGTCCCGCAAGGAAGGCCCGCCCGAGGGCCGCGTCAAGCCGCGCGCTTGATCTCGTTATTGTCGTCCAGCAGCACCACGGTCGGCGACCACTGGCGCGCTTCCTCTTCCGGCAGCTGGCCGTAGGTCACGACGATGACCTTGTCGTGCTTCTGCACCAGGCGGGCGGCGGCGCCGTTGACGCCGATGACCTTCGAGCCGCGCGGGGCCTCGATGGCGTAGGTGGTGAAGCGCTGGCCGTTGGTGATGTTCAACACATCGACCTGCTCGTGCGGAAAGATCCCCGCGGCGTCCAGCAGGTCGGCGTCGATGGCGATCGAGCCTTCGTAATCGAGGTCGGCCTGGGTCACCGTGGCGCGGTGCAGCTTGGACTTCATCAGTGTGACCAGCATGGGGAGTGCGGTCCGGGATGACGCGGGGCGATCGGCCCCCGCTCGCAGGAGGCTGATATAGGGACAAGCGACCCCGTCATCAATCATCTCTGTTGCGGCGCACCATCCGGCTTGCGACGCATTCGCCCGTTACGGGACGTTCATTTGACGGCAAATCATGTGGCCCTATGGTCCGGGGTGGCCAAAGCCCGGCCCGCGCCCGGACCCCGACCCTCTCCATGAAGCAGTTCTTCCTGACGATGCTCGGCGTGTTCGCCGGCCTGGTGCTGTTCTTCGTCATCGTGCCGGTCGTGCTGATCACGATCGCGGTCGGATCGGCGTCGTCCAAAGCGCCGACCCCCTCGAACACCGTGCTCGAACTGGACCTGCGCGAGGGCGTGACCGATCAGGCGCCGACCAATCCGTTCGCCATGTTCGGCGGGGGCGGCCTGTCCACCCTGCAGATCGTCGACACCCTGGCCCAGGCCGAGGACGACGGCCGGGTCAAGGCGCTGCTGATCCGGCTGCCGGAAGCCGGCATCACGCCTGCCGCCGCCGACGAAATCCGCCAGGCCGTGCGCCGCTTCCGCCGTTCCGGCAAGGTCGTCATCGCCCACGCCCAGGGCTTCCAGCCGGTCGGCGCCGCCGTCTCCAGCTACATGATCGGGGCCTCGGCCTCGGAACTGTGGATGCAGAACACCTCCAGCTTCCAGCTGACGGGCTTCTCGACCGAGTCGATCTTCCTCGGTCGCGCCTTCGAGAAATACGGCGTCAACGCCGAGTTCGAGCAGCGCTACGAATACAAGAACGCCGTCAATGAGCTCACCGAGAGCGACTACACTCCGGCCCACCGCGAGGCGATGGCGGCGTGGATGACCTCCATCTACACCTCGGCCCTGGCCAATGCGGCGCAGGACCGCAAGGTGACGCCGCAGGCGCTGCGCGCGACCATCGAGGCGGGCCCGCACACCTCGGCCCAGGCGCTGCAACGCCGCCTGATCGACAAGGTCGGCCAGGTCGAGGAAGCCGAAGCCGAGGCGAAGCGTCGCGCCGGCCGGGGCGCCAGCATCCTGGAGTTCGGCGATTACGCTTCGTCCAAGGGCGAGCGCGCCGGTTCGGGCCGCAACGCCATCGCCATCGTCGGCGGCGAAGGGGCCATCATGACCGGCACCGGCGGCAACGCCGATCCGTTCGGCGGCGGCTCCTCGATCATGTCCGATGATCTCGCCGAGGCCATCTATGACGCCATCGAGGACGACTCGGTGAAGGCCATCGTGTTCCGCGTTTCGTCGCCCGGCGGCTCGCCGGACGCGTCGGAGCAGATTCTGGCCGCGGTCCGCGCGGCCAAGGCGGCCGGCAAGCCGGTGGTCGTGTCGATGGGCGACTATGCCGCGTCCGGCGGTTACTGGATCAGTTCGGAAGCCAACTGGATCGTGGCCCAGCCCTCGACCCTGACCGGCTCGATCGGCGTGTACGGTGGCAAGCTGGTGCTGGCCGACGCGCTCGGGCGCTTCGGCATCGACATGCGCAACCTCACCGTCGGCGGCGGATACGCCGACGCCTTCTCGCCGTCCGAGCCGTTCGACGCCGCCGACCGCACCGCCTTCGCGGCCTCCATCGACCGCACCTACGAGGAGTTCATCGCCCGCGTCGCCCGCGGCCGGAGCCTGCCGCCCGCCCGGGTGCGCGAGATCGCCCGCGGACGCGTCTGGACCGGCGCCCAGGCCAAGGCCCTCGGCCTGGTGGACCAGTTGGGCGGCCTGGAGGAGGCCATCGCCAAGGCCCGTCAGCTGGCCGAGATTCCCACCGACGAGTCCGTCCGTTTCAAACGCTATCCGGAATCGAAGTCCCCGTTCGCGGCCCTGTCCGACATGTTCGGGGTTTCGGGCGAGGCGGCGCGGGTCCTGATCGGCATCGGCGGGATCATGGACGATCCGGAGGCCGAGGCCGCCGTGCGCCGGCTTCAGGCCGAGCGGGCGCGGGCCTCGGGCGCCACGGTGCTGGCCGATCAGCCGTACTGAACAGCGACAATCGGACACTCGCCTGTGAGGCGGCCGGTCATTGACCGTTCACCTTGATGGACCGACATTCGGAGTTGAGCGTTGTTCGCAACGCTACAGAGGTGAAGCCATGACCCAGTCCGACCGCCTGATCTTCGGCTCCGGCCCTTCCGCCCGCCGACCCGCCAATGGGTTCGTGGCGTCCGTGATGTGGCTGGGCGGACTGGTCGCTACCTTGGCCGCCATGGCGGTCGGCGCAGTTCTGGCGGTGTTCACCGCCGCCGCCGTGGCCGTGATCGCGCTGTTCGCGGGGGCCCTGGTCTTCCTCGCCGGACTCGCCCTGCGCACCCGGCGGACCCTGTCGGTCCGCCGCCGGCGCGGCGACGACGTGATCGAGGCCCGCAAGGTCGACGGGACCTGGGTGGCTTACGGCTGGGAGCGTCCGGGCCGCTAGATGCTGGTCGTCCGGGACGCGCCGTCGCCCAATTTCGACCAGCGACGGGGTCCGCCCGACATGCTGGTGCTGCACTACACCGGCATGCCCGCGGCCGACGAGGCGATCGCCCGCCTGCGCGATCCCGAGGCGAAGGTCTCGGCCCACTATGTCGTCGACGAGGACGGAACGATCCTGCGGCTGGTGGCCGAGGAACGCCGCGCCTGGCACGCCGGCCGCGGCTCCTGGCAGGGCGAGACCGACTGCAACGCCGCCTCGATCGGCATCGAGATCGTCAATCCGGGCCACGAGTTCGGCTACCGCGACTTCCCCGGGGCCCAGATCGATGCGGTGATCAGCCTGATCAGCGACATCCGCACCCGCTGGACCATTCCCGACGCCCGCATCATCGCCCATTCCGACCTGGCCCCGGACCGCAAGCAGGACCCCGGCGAACGCTTTCCGTGGAAACGGCTGGCCTCGCTCGGCCATGGCCTGTGGTTCGAGCCCGCGCCCGAGCGGATCGACGCCCTCGGCGCGCCTCTGGCCGTCGGCGACGAGGGGCTGGGCGTCGTCGTCCTGCGCGCCGGCCTGCACCGGCTCGGCTACGGCCTGCCGCCCGGCGGCGACTATGACGACGAGACCCGCCTGACCGTCGAGGCCTTCCAGCGCCATTGGCGGCCGGCGCACGTGGACGGCGTCGCCGACGGCGAAACGCGCGCCACCCTGATGGGGGTGCTGCAGCTGGCGACCGCGGAGAGCGTGACCGGGGTGCTGAACTAGCGACGGCATTCTCCCTCCCCGCTTCGGGGGAGGGAGAACGTTGACCTCAACCCCCATACGGCCCATCTGTCCCCCGTCAGACGGCCGGGCGGTCGCGGCGGGGGCTTGCTCCCGTCGAGGAAAGTCCGGGCTCCACGGTGAAAAGGCGGCGGATAATTTCCGCCCGGGGCGACCCGAGGGATAGCGCCACAGAAAGCAAACCTCCGGCCTCGCGAGGCCGGTAAGGGTGAAAGGGTGGGGTAAGAGCCCACCGCGTGCCTGGCAACAGGGACGGCATGGCAAGCCCCGCCTGGAGCAAGACCGAATAGGGACGTCGCGCGGTTTCGGCCGCAGGGTTCACCGCCCGAGGCGTCCGGGTAGGTCGCGAGAACCGGTCAGCGATGGCCGGTCCAGAGGAATGATCGTCGCCGTCTCCGGACGGAACAGAACCCGGCTTACAGGCCGTCTGACCTTTTCCTTCTTGTAGGGCCTACCGCTCGCGCCGCGGGCGCTCGCTGCTTGGGGCCCCCGATGCATGGCTTGGCCGTTAACCTGTTGCATCGCAACATTCATCCACAGCCTGTGTAATACTTAGATGTTCTGTGTATGTTCTGAAATCTACAGCGTTCGGGGCGACGGCCGAGGTTAACTTCCGTCAACTAATCCCATTGAGACCCATTTCATCCCATGCTATCCCATACGTCTGAGTTGGGGATGAGCGGGCGCGTGAATGCGCTCCAGACGCAGAGGGGCGGATCGAAGGGTCCGAGTTGGGGCAGGGCGTGTTTCTCTCGACCTACGAGAAACAACTGGACGGCAAGCGCCGACTGCTGATCCCGCAGGAGTTCCGCACGGCCGACAACGGGGCCGAGCACGGCGTCTTCTGCTTCTTCTCGATCGAGTCCGATTGCCTCGAGGCCGGCGGCGACAAGCTGATGGCCGAATACGTCTCGATGATCGAGGAGCTGCCGTTCGGCGACGACGTGCGCACGGCGCTGGAAGAGACCTTCTACGCCGGCCAGCGCCCGCTGGCCTATGACGGCGGCGGCCGCATCACCCTGCCGGAACATCTGTGCCAGGACGCCGGACTCGGCGAGGACGTGGTCATCGTCGGCCTCGGTTCGCGCTTCCAGATCTGGGACCGCGCCCGCTGGAACGCCCGCCGCGACGAACGCCGGGCGCTGGCGCGGCAGGCGGTGCGCGAGCGCGGC
>NZ_JAVHLH010000083.1:0-6576 GCF_031082345.1 Brevundimonas sp.
GTCTGCAACACTGGAAAGGCCCGGGCTCACACCCGGGCCTTTTTCCGTTCCGCGACTCCGCGCCGCCCTGCCCTGCCCCCGTCAGACGTCACGGCCCGCGGCCCGGATGGCAGACCGGTCCCAAGCCGCGGGGAGGCTGACCGTGAAACGAAAACGGCCCGGACTCGCGTCCGGGCCGTTTCTATTTCGGGTGATGCCGGATCAGCCGAGCAGTTGCGGGAACAGGCCGATGACGAGGATGGCGGCGACGGCCAGCGGGCACAGCCAGGCGATCAGGAAGCGCCAGGCGGCGAGCCCCCCGCCCTTCAGGCCGGTCTCGGCGTTGACCAGCTGACGGTCGGCGACCCAGCCGATGAAGATCGCCGTGATCAGGCCGGACAGCGGCAGCAGCAGCCGGCCGGTGACGCCGTCGATGGCGTCGAACCAGGTGGCGTTTTCGAACCCCTGAACGAAGGCGAGCGGACGCTGGTCGGCCAGGACGTTGAACGACAGGGCGGACAGCAGGCCGACGAGGAAGACGAGCACGCCGATCCAGACCGAGGCTTTCACCCGCGAGACGCCGAACTTCTCGGTGACCCAGCCGACCGAGATCTCGAGCAGGGACACCGACGACGTCAGGGCCGCGAACAGGGCCAGGACGAAGAAGGCCAGGCCGACGATGGCGCCGCCGGGCATGGCGTGGAACGCCGCCGGCAGGGTCTGGAACATCAGGGTCGGGCCGGCGTTCGGCTCCATCCCGACACTGAACACGATCGGGAAGATGGCCAGGCCGGCGATGACCGCAACGGCCGTGTCGGCGAAGGCGATCATCCCCGAGGTCTGGGCCAGGTTGGTGTCGCGCGAGGCGTAGGCGCCGTAGGCGATCATGGCGCCGCCGCCGAGGCTCAGCGAGAAGAAGGCCTGGCCGAGGGCGGAGCTCAGCACGCCGGGGTGCAGGGCGCGCTCAAAGTCGGGCGTGAACAGGAAGGTCAGGGCGGCGGCGAAGTCGCCGATGATCGCCGCATAGACGGTGATGCCGATGAGCAGGAAGAAGAAGGCCGGCATCAACCAGGTGGCCGCCACCTCGATGCCGCCCTTGACCCCGCGGGCGACGATCCAGACGGTCACGACCACGAAGGCGAGCTGCAGGCCGACCAGCAGGACCGGATTGGCGAACAGGGTCGGCATCATCTGCTGGATCTGCTCGACCGACTGCGGGCCATAGGCGCCCCGCAGCGGTTCGCCCGCGCTCAAGGCGCCGATCAGGTCGACCGCGCTCGTGCCGATGAAGTAGACCACCCAGCCGGCGACGACGCAGTAGAAGGTCAGGATGGCGGTGTTGGCGAGCATGCCGATCACGGCGAGCACGCTCCACATCGGGCTGGCCCGGGACTGGCGCGCCAGATAGGCGGCGCTGGCGATGGTCGAACGCTGGCCGTGACGGCCGATCAGGCTTTCCGCGAGCAGCAGCGGCATGGCGATCAGGACGACGCAGAGGATGTAGAGCAGGACGAAGGCGCCGCCGCCGTTGCTGCCCGCCTCGGTGGGGAAGCGCCAGAGGTTGCCGAGGCCGACCGCCGAGCCGGTGGCCGCCAGGACGAAGGCGGCCTTCGAGGACCATCGCGCCTGACCCGGCGCCGAAATGTTTCCAGCCAAAGCTCTACTCCCTTGCGGGCGGCGCGGCGCAGGACCGGCCGCCTCTCTTCATGAGGGGCGCCGTGAACAGCGCCCCTCGAAAGAACGCCCGGGCCGAGAACGGCCCGGGCGCTGGTGCGTCTCTTATTCGTGGTCCTTGCCGGCCGTCTTGTTCCCCTTGGCGAGGGCGAAGACGACGCCGGACAACAGGGCCAGGGCGATCAGGTTGGGCAGGGCCATGGCGGCGTTGGCGATGTCGCCGAGACGCCAGACCAGTTCGATCTCCTGGAACGAGCCAATGAAGATCATCACCACCCAGAACAGGCGGAACGGAATGGCCAGCTTCATGCCGAACAGGTAGGTCGCGGCCCGCTCGCCGTAGTAGCCCCAGGTGATCAGGGTCGTGAACACGAACAGGATCAGGGCGATCGAGGCGACCAGACCGCCCAGGGTCACCGTGCCGAACAGGATCATCGGGAAGGCCGTCGCATAGGCCGCCTCGGTCATGGCGAAGCCGCGCAGATCCGAGGTCCAGACAGTGTTCTGCATCACCACGGCGCCGTCGGCGCCGGTGTGGGGGAAGGCCCCCTGCACCGCCAGCATGACAAGGCCGGTGGCCGTGCAGATGATGATGGTGTCGATGAAGGTGCCCATCATGGCGAACCGGCCCTGTTTGGCGGGATCGTCGGTCTGGGCCACGGCGTGGGCGATGGGGGTCGAGCCCTGGCCGGCCTCGTTGGAGAACAGGCCGCGCGCGACGCCCGAACGGATGGCCAAAATCATCCCGGCGCCGACGAAACCGCCGGCCGCCGCGTGGCCAGTGAAGGCGCTCTCGAAGATGGTGGCGAAGGCGCCCGGGATGGCGGTGAAGTTCAGCGCCAGGGCGATGAAGGCCATGACCAGATAGACCAGGGCCATGAACGGCACGACCTTCTCGGCGATGGCGCCGATCGACTTGATGCCGCCGATGATGACCGCGAACACGGCCACGGCGACGACGATGCCGGAACCCCATTCCGGCAGGCCGGTCAGACCGCTGAAGGAGTCGGCGAAGGAGTTGGCCTGGATCATGTTGCCGGTGGCGATCGAGGAGAACAGCAGGCCGATGCAGAAGACCACGGCCAGCCAGCCCCATTTCTTGCCGAGGCCGTTGCGGATGTAGTTCATCGGACCGCCGCGGAAGTGGCCGTCCGGACCCTTCTCGCGGAAACGGATGGCCAGCGAGCCCTCGGCGAAGGCCAGGGACATGCCGATCAGGGCGGTGACCCACATCCAGAACAGGGCGCCCGGCCCGCCGAGGGTGATGGCGGTGGCGACGCCGGCGAGGTTGCCGGTGCCGACCTGGCCGGACAGGGCCGTCGACAGGGCGGCGAACGGCGAGATCTCGCCCTTCTCCTTGTCGTCGTTCTTCTTGAACAGGCCGGCGAAGGCCATGCCCAGATGGGTGATCGGGTAGAAGCGCAGGCCGATCATGATCCAGATGCCGACGCCGAGCAGGATGACGACCATCGGCGGGAACAGCAGCACCTGCTCTCCGTGCCAGGTGCCGCCCCAGATGAAGTCGCTGACGTTGGTCACGCCATCGTAGAAGCCCTGCATCGGGCTCGGACTGTTAGCCATTGGATTCCCCTCGACCCCTCTTGAGGGGCGTCACTATCCACATGGTGAACGGATTGGCCAGCCGAATTGGCGGATTTCTCCGTTCGAGGAAGGTCCGCCGGCCGCCTCGCACTTGCCGGAAAGCGCCCTGCCGCCTAGGACCGCAGCGGACCTATGCGGATGTGGCGGAACTGGTAGACGCACTGGATTTAGGTTCCAGCGCCGCGAGGCGTGGAGGTTCGAGTCCTCTCATCCGCACCATCCTGCTGCGTGAATCGCCTGTTGGGGGTTCCGTATAATGTTCTTGCTTTGTTCCGTTCCGCTGCTATCGTCCCCTCATGGCTGAAGCGGCGAAGGGACGGGGGGCGCGGTCGAATGCGACCGGGCGGTTCGAACCGGAGACCGTCGAGGCCTTCGACGACGGCTGGACCGGCGACGATGTCGCGGCGGCGCCCCTGCGCACCACCCTGACGCCCGAGCACGCCCGGACGATCATCGCGAAGAACACCAGTCCGGACATCGGTTTCGACCGGTCTATCAACCCCTACAAGGGCTGCGAACATGGCTGCATCTACTGCTACGCCCGTCCGTCCCATGCCTTCATGGGCCTATCCCCGGGCCTGGATTTCGAGAGCCGACTCTTCTTCAAGCCCGAGGCCGCGCGTCTGCTGGAGCAGGAGCTCTGCAAGCCGCGATATGTCTGCAAGCGCATCCACATAGGCGGCAACACCGACCCCTATCAGCCGGTCGAGCGCGAGCTGAAGTCGACGCGGGCGATCCTCGCGGTCCTGCAGAGATTCCGCCATCCGTTCAGCATCATCACCAAATCGGTGCTGATCGCCCGCGACGCCGACATCCTCGGGGCCATGGGGCGCGAGGGGCTGGCCTCGGCCTTCGTCTCGATCACCACCCTCGACCGGGGCCTGGCCCGGGCCATGGAGCCGCGCGCCTCGACCCCGGCGAAGCGGCTGGAGGCGATCAGCCGGCTGGCTGAGGCGGGATGCCCGGTCGGCGTCGGCTTCGCGCCGGTGATTCCGGGGCTGAACGACCACGAACTGGAGGCGGTGCTGGAGGCGGCGGCCAGGGCGGGCGCGACCTCGGCCATGTATGTGACCCTGCGCCTGCCGCTGGAGATCAAGGACCTGTTCCGCGAGTGGCTGGTCGACGCCCGGCCAGAACGGGCCGCGCGGGTGATGTCGCTGATCCGCCAGACCCGCGGCGGCCGCGACTACGACCCCGACTGGAACCAGCGCATGAAGGGGACCGGACCGGTCGCCGAGCTGATCGCCACGCGCTTCAAGGCGGCGGTGAAGCGCTATGGGCTGGACGGGCCGAGGCGCGTGCTGGACGAGAGCAAATTCCGTGTTCCAGCCGGTGCCAGACCGCAGGGCGATCTGTTTGATCTTCCTTCCCTCGAAATGGGGGAAAGCGTTCCTTTGGCTGACACCGGCGCCACAAACGCCGTGATTTGACCTTCGGCTTTCCGGCCCGGCAGCAGGAGGCGCGAAGGCGCTGGCTCGCTAGCGCCGGAACACCCCGACCAGTTCGACATGGGCGGACCACAGGAACTGGTCGACGGGGGTGACGCGCTCAAGGCGGAAGCCGGCATCGATCAGCACGCGGGCGTCGCGGGCGAAGGTGACCGGATTGCAGGAGACATAGACGACGACCGTCGCCTTGGTCGCGGCGATCTGCCGGGTCTGCTCCAGCGCCCCGGCGCGGGGCGGGTCCAGCAACACGGCGTCGCAGCCGCGCAGGTCGTAGGGCGCCAGCGGACGGCGGAACAGGTCGCGCGCCTCGGCCGTGATCGGCTTCAGCCCCTTCGCCGTGCCCACGCCCGCCTTCAGCGCCGCGATGCCGGCGGCCGAGGCGTCCGCCGCCAGCACCGGCGCGACCGTCGCCAGCGGAAAGGTGAAGGTCCCGGCGCCGCAGAACAGGTCCGCGATCTTCTTCGCGCCGCGCACGGCCTCGACCGCGCGCGACACCATGGCCGCTTCGGCCTCGGGCACGGCCTGAAGGAAGCCGCCGGCCGGCAGGGGCACGGTCGCCGGACCGAAGGCCACGACTGGCTGGCGCGACATCACCAGAGTGTCTCCGGCCAGGCTGAGCCGGGCGAGGTCGGCCGCCGTCGCCGCCTCGATGGCCCGCACCTGCGCATCGCGCGACAGTCCGCCGCTGCGCCGTTCAACGCCGGTGACGTCGACATCCAGCCCGGTCAGAGTCCAGGTCACGTGCAGGGTCGGGGCCGATTTCGGGTGTTCGAGAAAGGCCTCGGCCACCCGGGTCAGGGCGGGGATGGCGGCGACCAGCCGGGGGTCGGCCACCGGGCAGACGCGCACCTCGACCAGACGCCAACTCTTGCGGGCCTTGAAGCCGAGGATGGCCTTGCCGTCCGGCCCGAGCCGGGCGTGCAGGGCCAGCCGGCGCCGCGTGCCGGGGGGCACGGCGACGGTCGGCTCGACCACGGCTTCGATCCCTTCGCGGGCGAGGGCGAACCGGACCTGGTCGCGCTTCCATTCCAGATAGGGGCCGGCGGCCCAGTGCTGCAGCGAGCAGCCGCCGCAGTCGCCGTAGTGGGGCGACACCGGCGCGATCCTGTCGGGGCTGGCGACGAGGATCTCGACGGACCCGGCGCGGCCGTCGCGCACCTCGGCCCGCACCGTTTCGCCGGGCAGGGTCAGGGGCGCGAACACCGGGCCGGCGGGGGTTTCGGCGATCCCGTCGCCCTGCCCGCCCACGCGCGAGATGATCAGCGTTTCCGTCATCGCGCGCTTCTAGAGCCTCCACGCCCGCGGCGAAACCTGAACGAAGATGAACGGCGCGATCAAAGCCCGTTCAGCTTCCGGGCCTTAACTCTGGATGCAACAGACCGGGGGCTCCGTTCGTTCGGCCTCCATCTTCGCAACGGAACCCAGGACCGACCCGATGTTCGCCCGATCCATCGCCGCCACCGCCGCCATCGCCGCCGCCGGCATGCTGCTGGCCCCCGCCTCGGCGTCGGCCCAGGCCTATACCTACCAGGGTCCGCAGACCTACGGCTACGGGGCCTACGACTACGACAACCGCTACGGCTATCAGGACAACCGCTACGGCTACGACGACCGTTGCCGCAGTTACCGCAACGACCGCCAGGCGGGCGGCGCGGTGATCGGCGCCACGGTCGGCGCCGTGGCCGGCTCGCAGATGGCCGCCCGCGGCCGCCGCACCGAAGGCAGCATTCTGGGCGGCGTTCTCGGCGCCGTGGTCGGCGCCGGCGTCGGCGGCAGCTCGGCCCGCGACTGCGACCGCTACGAGACCAATTACCGCTACGACGACAACCGTTATGGCGGCGACCGCTACGGCTATCAGAGCTACGGCCGGACC
>NZ_JAVHLH010000083.1:6586-10471 GCF_031082345.1 Brevundimonas sp.
GCTACGGCTATGACGACCGCTACGGCTACGAGGACCGGTCCCGCTACCAGGACCGCTATTCGTACGGCCAGTCCGGCTACGACTACGACCGCAGCTACAGCAGCGGCTATCAGTCGGGCTACGGCGTCGACCGCAACGGCTGCCGCACCATCGAGACGCGCACGCGGACCCGCGATGGCCGCCTCGTCACCCGATACGAGCAGTCCTGCCCGGACCGCTACTGACCGAATTGCGTCGCCGGTTATTTTTCAGCCCCCCTGTCGATCGGCGACGTGACGGAGACCCCCGGTGGAGAAATCCACCGGGGGTTTTTCCATTTTGAAGGGCGCTAACGCTCGCCGCGCGGCGGCTCGCTGCTTGAGCGCGGACGTGGGGGCGCTAACCGGCCCGCTTCGCCCAGAGCAGGAATTCGACATTGCCGTCGCTGCCGGTGATCGGGCTCTCCGTGGTCGCCTGGACCGCCCACCCCTGCCCTTCCAGCCAGGCCGAGACCGCGTCCACCGCCGCCCGGTGCGCCGCGGGATCCTTGACCACGCCCTTGCGATTGACGCCGCCCGGCCGGTCCGCCTCGAACTGCGGCTTCACGAGCGTGACCAGATCGGCGCCCGGCGCGGCCAGGGCCAGGGCCGCGGGCAGGACCTTGGCCAGGCCGATGAAGCTGGCGTCGCAGACGACCAGCTGCGGCGGCTCCGGGATCAGGTCCGGCGTCAGGTCGCGGGCGTCGGTCTGTTCGAGATTGATCACCCGGGGATCGGCGGCGACGCGCGGGTGCATCTGACCGGAACCAACATCGACGGCGAAGACCCGGGCCGCGCCGCGATCGAGGCAGACCTCGGTGAAGCCGCCGGTCGAGGCGCCGACGTCGAGCACGGTGCGGCCCTCGACCGCGACCGGCCACAGCGACAGAACGTGATCCAGCTTAAGGGCCCCGCGCCCGACCCAACGGTGGGCGTCGGCATAGGCGACGACCGCGTCCTCGCTCACGGGCTGGGAGGCGGTCCTGGCCGGCGCACCATCGACCGTGACTCCGCCCGCCTCGATCGCCGCCTTCGCCTTCGACCGGCTTTCGGCCAGGCCGCGCGCGACCAGCAGCTGGTCGAGCCGGGTCTTCGTCACCCCACCGCGTCCAGACGGGCCAGGGCGGCCTGCAGCCTGGCCTTGCCCGCCTCGGCCTCGGCCAGCTTCTCGCGCTGTTCCTCGACCACCTCGGGGGCCGCGCGCGAGACAAAATTCGGATTGCCCAGCTTCTTGTTGACGTGACCGATGTCGCTGTCGAAGGCGGCGATCTCCTTCTCGAGCCGCGCCCGTTCGGCGGCGAGGTCGATGATCCCCGCCAGCGACAGGGCGGCCGTGGCGCCGCCGGAGACGAAGGTCACCGCCCCGGCCGGAGCCGCCTCCGCCTGTCCGACCTCGGACACGCGACCGAGAGTCAGGATCAGGTCGCGGTGGCGGGCGATGCGGTCGGCCGTGGCCGCGTCGGGGGCGACGAAGGTCAGCGGCGGCTTGGCCGACGGGGCCACATTCATCTCGGCGCGCAGGGCCCGTATCTCGGTGACCAGATCGACCAGCCAGCCGATCTCGGCCTCGGCCGCCGGGTCGATGAAGGCGTCGGGCAGGTTGGGCCAGGCGGCGCCGATCAGGGTCGCCTCGGCGCGCGGCGCGCCGTCGGCGGCCAGTTGGGCCCACAGCTCCTCGGTGATGAAGGGCATGACCGGGTGCATCAGCTTCAGCGTCTGGTCGAGCGTCCAGGCGGTCATGGCCCGGGTCTCGGCCTTCGCCGCCTCGTCGGCGCCGGTGAAGACCGGCTTGGCCAACTCCAGATACCAGTCGCAGAAGACGTTCCAGACGAAGCGGTAGAGGGCCGAGGCGGCGTCGTCGAAGCGACCGCCCTCGATGGCGGACGACACCTGTCGCTCGGCCTTGGTCAGCTCGCCGCGGATCCAGCGGTTGATGGTCTGGTCGACGGTCGCCGGGTCGAAGCCCTCGACGCGGCGCGCCTCGTTCATCTGCGAAAAGCGCGCGGCGTTCCACAGTTTGGTGCCGAAGTTGCGATAGCCCTCAATGCGTTGACGCGACAACTTGATGTCGCGCGTGCCCGAAAGGATGGCCATGGTGAAGCGCAGCGGGTCGGCCCCGAGCTCGTCGATGATGGTCAGGGGATCGATGACGTTCCCCTTCGACTTGCTCATCTTCTGGCCCTTCTCGTCGCGGACCAGGCCGTTGATGATGACCCGCTTGAAGGGGACCTCATCCATGAAGTGAAGTCCCATCATCATCATCCGGGCGACCCAGAAGAAAATGATGTCAGCGGCCGTGACGAGGTCCGAGGTCGGGTAGAAGCGGCGCAGGTCCTCGGTGTCCTTCGGCCAGCCCATGGTCGAGAACGGCCACAGGGCCGAGCTGAACCAGGTGTCGAGAACGTCCTCGTCCTGGGTCAGGGCGGTTTCCGCGCCGTAGTGATGACGCGCGGCGGCGCGGGCCTCGTCCTCGCTCTCCTCGACGAAGATGGTCCCGTCGGGGCCGTACCAGGCCGGAATGCGGTGGCCCCACCAGAGCTGGCGGCTGATGCACCAGGGCTCGATGTTGCGCAGCCACTCGAAATAGATCTTTTCGTAGCTCTTCGGCTCGAAGGTCGTGTCGCCCTGCTCCACCGCCTTGATGGCCGGCTGGGCGAGGGTGTGGGCGTCGACGTACCACTGATCCGTCAGCCACGGCTCGATGACCACGCCCGAGCGGTCGCCGTGCGGGATGACGTGACGGGTCTTCTCGATCTCCTTGAGCCAGCCCTCCTCCTCCGCCCGGGCGACGATGGCCTTGCGGGCGGCGAAGCGGTCCATGCCCTCGTAGTCGGCGGGCACGTCGGGCGTGTCGGCGGCGGTGATGCGGCCGAAGGCTCCATGACGTTCAGCGCCGCCAGCCCGGCGCGCTTGCCGACCTGGAAGTCGTTGAAGTCGTGGGCCGGGGTGATCTTCACCGCGCCGGAACCCTTGGTCGGGTCGGCATAGGCGTCGGCGACAATCGGGATGCGGCGCCCGGTGATCGGCAGCGTCACGAATTTTCCGACCAGCCCGGCGTAGCGGGGATCGTCCGGGTGCACGGCCACGCCGGTGTCGCCCAGCATGGTCTCGGGCCGGGTCGTGGCGACCACGATGTAGTCGCGGGTCTCATGCCCGGTGGGCTGGCCGTCGCCGTCCCAGGCGACCGGGTGCTCATAGGTCACCCCGTCGGCCAGCGGGTAGGCGAAATGCCAGTAGAAGCCGTCCATCTCGCGCTGTTCGACCTCGAGATCGGAGATGGCGGTCTGGAAATGCGGATCCCAGTTGACCAGCCGCTTGTCGCGATAGATCAGGCCCTCCTTGTGCAGCCGGACGAAGACCTTGCGCACGGCGACCTGCAGGTCGGGGTCGAGGGTGAAACGCTCGCGCGACCAGTCGCAGGACGCCCCGAGGCGCCGCAGCTGCTGCTGGATCGAGCCGGCGCTGGTCGCCTTCCATTCCCAGACCTTGTCGACGAAGGCGTCCCGGCCCATCTCGCGCCGGCTCATGTTGCCGTCGGCGGCCAGCTGGCGCTCGACCACCATCTGGGTGGCGATGCCGGCGTGGTCGGTCCCGGGCAGCCACAACACGGCCTTGCCGGTCATGCGGTGATAGCGGGCGAGGATGTCCTGCAGCGTGTTGTTGAGGGCGTGGCCGATGTGCAGCGAGCCGGTCACGTTCGGCGGCGGTATGACGATCGAATAGGTCTCGGCGGCCGTGTCCTGGCGCGGCGCGAAGACTCCGCACTCCTCCCAGGTCGCATACAGACGGGGTTCGGCGGCTTTCGGGTCGAAGGTCTTGTCGAGCATGGGTGGGTCTTACTGCAAAGAAGAAGGGCGGCTCCGACTGG
>NZ_JAVHLH010000084.1 GCF_031082345.1 Brevundimonas sp.
CCTGTCCCTCCCCGGACGGGGAGGGACAGGCGCACTCTCCACCCCCGAATCCGCCCCCTCTCCAGCGACCGTTCGCCACGCTTCCGAATCGGAGAAACAAACGTGCGGAGAATCAACGATCTAATGGTGTTCCGCACCGCCTTGACCTGCCGGGGTCCCGCCTATAGGTTCCGCGCCGAATTCAGACCCCCTCCGACGTCCGCGTCGGAGTGCTGAGGCCGACCATGTCAACCCCGCCGGAATCGCGTGAAGAGGCGATCGCTCGTCTCTCGAAGAACGCATCTGATCTGGAGGCGCGCACGACCCGCCAGATCTCTCACGAGGCGGCGGGGCAGGCGGCGGCGGGACAGGCCTGGAAGATCATCGCCGATCTGTTCGGCGGCGTCTTCGTCGGCCTCGCGCTCGGCTTCGGGATCGACTACTTCGCCGGCACATCGCCGGTGGGAATCATCGGCGGCGTCCTTCTGGGCTTCGCCGTCTCGGTGTGGATGGCGTGGCGCACGGCGCAGCGTCTGATGGCCGAAGCGAAACAGCATGGGGAGCCTCAGTCGGTTCCCTTCGACGACGACGAAGACCAGGGAGCCTGATCGCCCGATGGCCGATCCGCTACATCAGTTTCAGGTTAAGCCGCTTCCGGGCCTCGACTTCGGCGAGGTGACCCTGCCCGTGGTCGGCCAGGTGCATCTGGCCTTCACCAATTCCCACCTCGCCATGACCATCGGCTTCCTGCTGGTGGTCGGCTTCCTGACGCTGGTAACCTCCGGCGCCAAGGTCGTTCCGGGCCGCACCCAGGCCGTGGGCGAGACGCTGTTCGGCATGATCGACGGCCTGACCGACTCGATCATCGGCCATGACGGCAAGAAATATTTCCCGTTCGTCTTCACCGTCTTCACCTTCATCCTCGGGATGAACCTGCTGGGCATGTTCCTCAGCTTCACCGCCACCTCGCAGCTGGCCGTGACGGCGACCTTCGGCCTGATCACCTTCCTGCTGGTCGTGGCGATCGGCATCCGCAAGAACGGCCTCCGCTTCCTGAAGCTGTTCTGGCCGACCGGCGCGCCGCTGGTCATGCGCCCCATCGTCGGCCTGATCGAGTTCTTCTCCTTCCTGCTGCGCCCGCTGACCCTCACGCTTCGTCTGTTCGGCAACATGATGGGCGGCCACATCGCCCTGAAGGTGTTCGCCGGCTTCGTCGCCACGGCGGTCGTCGGGGCCGCCGGCTGGTTCGGCGTGCTGATCTTCCCGCTCGCGCTGGGCATGACCATCGGCCTGACCGCGCTCGAATTCCTCGTGGCCTTCCTTCAGGCCTTCGTCTTCGCTGTTCTGACCTGCATCTACCTCAACGATGTGGTCAACCTGGACCACGCCCATTAAGGGCTGACCAGTTCCTTCCAACCCAACCCAAACAGGATCTAGACACCATGGAAGCAGAAGCCGCCAAGCTCATCGGCGCCGGCATCGCGATGTCCGGCATGATCGGCGCCGGCATCGGCGTCGGCAACATCTTCGGCCAGTTCCTGGCGGGTGCCCTGCGCAACCCGTCGGCCGCCGGCTCGCAGATCGGCAACCTGTTCGTCGGCGCCGCCCTGGCCGAGGCCCTGGGCATCCTGGCCTTCGTCATGGGCATCCTGATCTGGATCTCGTAATCGGCTTCGGCGGCGCGGGCCCCGTCCGCGCCGCCGGCTGACGACCTTCCAGACCTTTCCCCCCAGGCGATCGATGACCGTTCAAGACACCTCCGTGCCGCACGCCGACGCGCCCGCTCCGGTCGCGATCGAGGACACGCACGCCACGACCGAAGCCGCCCACGGCGGCGAGCACGAGTCCGGCGGCCTGCCCCAGTTCGAGTTCCAGCACTGGTTCGGTCAGATCGTCTATCTGATCTTCCTGTTCGTCATCCTCTACTGGCTGATCGCCAAGGTCTTCGCGCCGCGCATGCGCCGCGTCTTCGACGAGCGCGCCTCGACCATCTCGACCGCGCTTGAAGCCGCCCGTCAGGTGCAGACCGAGGCCGCCGGCCAGGCCGAGGCCGCCAAGGCCGAGGTCGAACAGGCCCGCGCCTCGTCGCGCGCCACCGCCGCCGCCGCCAAGGCGCGCGTCACGGACGAGGCCAACGCCCGCGCCGAGGCCGAGGAAGCGGTCGTCAACGCCCGCATCGCCGAGGCCGAAACCGCCATCGGCAAGACCCGCGACGCCGCCATGGCCAACGTCTCGGCCATCGCCTCCGACACCGCCGCGGCCATCGTCGAACGTCTCACCGGCAAGGCCCCCACGGGCGCCGAAGCCGCCGCCGCCGTGAAGGGCGCCGCCTGATGGAATTCTTCAATCCCCACCTCTACGACCTGGCCAACCCGGAACTCTGGGTCGCGGTCGGCCTGATCGCCTTCTTCGTCATCGTCGTTCTGGCGGGCGTGCCGAAACTCGTCGGCGGCGTCCTCGACGCCAAGGCCGCCAAGATCCAGTCCGAGCTCGACGAGGCGGCCCGTCTGCGCGCCGAGGCCGAGGCCCTGCTGGCCCAGATCCGCACCGAGAAGGCCGAGGCCGAGGCCCAGGCCGCCGAAATGCTCGCCGCCGCCGAGGCCGACGCCCGCGTCATGGAGGCCGAGGCCAAGGTGAAGCTGGAAGAGACCCTGGCCCGCCGTCAGGAGCTGGCCGAGCGCCGCATCGCCCAGGCCGAGGTCCAGGCCACGGCCGAGGTCAAGGCCGCCGCCGCCGACCTGGCGGCCCGCGCCGCCGAACAGATCCTCGCCGCCCGCCTGGCCGGCCAGAAGACGGATCCCCAGCTCGACGACGCCATCGCCCAGATCGGCTCGCGACTGAACTAGGGGGCGGGACCGCTCGCCGCTGAAACAAAAAAGCCCCGCTGCGAAGCGGGGCTTTTTCCGTTCTAGTGCGCCGTGGCGCCGCCCACCGGAACCCGATGGCGCTTCTCCCGCGCCACCAGCCGCCCGTAGACGTTGCCGAGCACGATCCCGTAGATCGCATGGCTGGCGATCATCCAGGCCAGGCTGCCGAACCCGGCCCGCATGAAGAACATGCCCGCGCCGCCGATCGGCGCGATCACCAGGCCCATCAGGACGAAGGCGCCCACGGCGAACAGGATGCCCTTCGATTCGGGCGTGTCCGTCGGAAGCCTCGGGCACAGCACCCCGAAGATCGCCCCGAGACCGAGACCGGCCACAAGGTGCGCGACCCAGCCGATCGCCGGCTGATCCGCGCCCTGCTGCAGAATGACGGACAGCAACTGCGGGAAAGCGACGGCCCAGTGGCCCACCGTCATATTGATCGCCTCGATGATCGAGACGACGACCGTGGCCGCCAGACCGGCGACCAGGCCCTTTTGTACGCGTGACATCATGACCTCAGCGCCTCCCAACGCTCGTTTCTGGTTCTGATTACGCAGACCCGAGCATACGCCTATGAGGGAGACCGTCGTTCACATTGCCGCGACCGGCCTATTCGGCCGCGATGTTCGACCCCTCCGGCGCCGTCCAGCGCAGAATGGGCGAGCGCGCCGCCCGGGTCTCGTCGAGCCGTTTCAGCGGGGCGTGGAAGGGGGCGCCCTTGAAGCGGTCGACGTCGCCGGCCTTGGCCGCCGTGGCCAGGGCCCGCATCGCCTCGATGAACCGGTCCAGTTCCTGCTTCGACTCGGTCTCGGTCGGCTCGATCAGCATGGCCCCGTGGACGACCAGCGGGAAATACATGGTCATCGGGTGGAAGCCCTCGTCGATCATCGCCTTGGCGAAGTCGAGCGTGGTCACGTCCGTGCCCTTCAGCCATTCGTCGTCGAACAGGGCCTCGTGCATGCACGGCCCCTCGGGGAAGGCCGCCGACATCAGGTCCGACAGCCGGGCCTTGATGTAGTTGGCGTTCAGCACCGCGTCCTCGGCCACCTGCCGCAGCCCGTCCGAGCCGTGGCTCATCATGTAGCTGAGGGCGCGGACGTACATGCCCATCTGGCCCTGGAAGGCGCACAGCCGGCCGAAGGCCTGCTCGGCCTCGTCCTCGGCGAACTCGACCAGCTTGAAGCCGTCCACGCCCGACACCACCCAGGGGGCCGGCGCGAACGGGGCCAGGGCCTCGGACAGCACAACCGGGCCGGCGCCCGGACCGCCGCCGCCGTGCGGCGTCGAGAAGGTCTTGTGCAGGTTGATGTGCATGGCGTCGACGCCCAGGTCGCCCGGCCGCACCCGCCCGACGATGGCGTTGAAATTGGCCCCGTCGCAGTAGAAATACGCCCCCGCCTCATGCGTCAGCCGGCTGATCTCGAGGATGTCGCGCTCGAACAGGCCGCAGGTGTTGGGATTGGTCACCATGATGGCGGCGACGTCCGGCCCCAGCTTCGACGCCAGGTCGGCCACGTCGACTCGGCCGTCCTCGGTCTGGGCCACTTCCACGACGGTGTAGCCGACGAAGGCGGCGGTGGCCGGATTGGTGCCGTGGGCCGAGGTCGGGACCAGCACCTTGTTGCGCGGGTTCTCCGAGCGCAGCCCCTGTCCCGCGGCGCGGTGGGCGGCGCGGATGGCCATCAGGCCGCACAGCTCGCCGTGGGCCCCCGCCTTGGGCGACAGGGCCACCGCCGGCATGCCGGTCAGGGTCTTCAGCCAGTGGGCCAGCTGGTCCATCAGCTCCAGCGCGCCCTGCACCGTCGACTGAGGCTGCAGCGGGTGGATGTCTGAGAAGCCCGGCAGGCGCGCCATCTTCTCGTTGAGGCGCGGATTGTGCTTCATCGTGCACGAGCCCAGCGGATAGATGGCCAGGTCGATGGCGTGGTTCTTCTGGCTCAGCCGCACATAGTGGCGCATCGCCTCGGGCTCGCTGAGCCCGGGCAGGCCGATCGGGTCCTTGCGCACCAGATCGCCCAGATCGGCGCCGGTCCCCTTGGGCTCCGGCAGGTCGACGCCGGTCTTGCCCCAGCCGTCGCTCTCGAAGATCAGGTGCTCGTCCTGCAGCAGGCCGCGGCCGCCGGTCAGGGTGGCGGGCTTGGTCTCGACCCGGTTCGGCGTGGTCGGACGGCCGACGGTGTTCATGGTGCTCATTACAGAACCTCCGCCAGGGCGGTCTTGAGGGCGGCGATATGCGCCTCGGTGGTGGTCTCGGTGGCGGCGACCAGCAGGACGTTGTCCATGCCGGCGGCGGGGGCGAGGCGGCCGTAGGGCACCCCGGCCAGCACGCCCTTCTTCGCCAGGGCGTCGACCACCTCGGTCGCGTTCTTCGGCAGCTTCACCGCGAACTCGTTGAAGAAGCGCGGGGTCAGCACCTCGACGCCGGGGATCGACGCCAGCGCATCGCGCGTGGCTACGGCCGTCTCATGGTTCAGCAGGGCCATCCGCCGCAGCCCCGTCTCGCCGAGCAGGCTCATGTGAATGGTGAAGGCGAGGGTGCACAGTCCCGAGTTGGTGCAGATGTTCGAGGTCGCCTTGTCGCGGCGGATGTGCTGCTCGCGCGTCGACAGGGTCAGGACGAAGCCGCGCGCCCCGTCGGCGTCCACCGTCTCACCACAGAGGCGGCCCGGCATCTGCCGGATCAGCTTCTCACGGCAGGCGAACAGGCCGACGTAGGGGCCGCCGAAATTCAGGGCGTTGCCGATCGACTGGCCCTCGGCGGCGACGATGTCGGCCCCCATCTCGCCCGGCGACTTCAGCAGGCCCATCGACACGGCCTCGGTCACCACCACGATCAGCAGGGCCCCGGCGGCGTGGGCCGCCTCGGCGATCTTCGTCACATCGGTGGCGGTGCCGAACACGTTCGGGGTCTGGACCACGACGCAGGCGGTGTCCGGCCCGATCTGGTCGATGACGGCGGCCTCGGCGTCGACGGCCGCAGCCAGCACCTGGGTCTCGACGCCGACGGCGTGGACCACGGTCTCGGTCGCCGCGACATAATGCGGATGCACCCCGCCCGAGATCACCGCCTTGTTGCGGCGGGTCACGCGGGTGGCCATCAGCACGCCCTCGGCCATGGCGGTCGAGCCGTCATAGAGGCTGGCGTTGGCCACCGGCATGCCGGTCAGGTTCGCGACCTGGGTCTGGAACTCGTACAAATACTGCAGCGTGCCCTGGGCGATCTCGGGCTGGTAGGGCGTGTAGCTGGTCAGGAACTCCGACCGCTGGATCACATGGTCGACCGTCGCCGGCACATGGTGGCGATAGGCTCCGGCCCCGCAGAAGAAGGGCGCCGACCCGGCCGCGGTGTTCTTCGCCGCCAGCGCGCCGAGCGCCCGCTCGACCTCCAGCTCGCCCGCCACGCGCGGCAGGTCGACGAACCCCTCGCGCCGCGCCGCCTGCGGCACGTCCACGAACAGATCGTCGATCGTCTTGGCCCCGATCGCCGCCAGCATGGCGGAGCGGTCGTCGGGCGTCAGGGGGAGGTAGCGCATGGCGGCGAGGTCCGTGCGGGAGGGAAGGGGTTCTAGAGGGTGGCGAGGAAGGCGTCGTAAGCGGCGCGGTCCATCAGGGCGTCCAGCTGCGAGGCGTCGGACACGCGAATTTTCGCGAACCAGCCGTCGCCTTCCGGATCGGCGTTGACCGTTTCCGGAGCCGAGGCGAGGGCGGCGTTGCCTTCGATCACCTCGCCCGAGACCGGGGCGTAGACGTCCGAGGCCGCCTTGACGCTCTCGACGACGGCGAAGCTGTCGCCCTTCGACACCGTCTTGCCGGCTTCCGGCGTCTCGACGAACACCACGTCGCCGAGGGCCTCGGCGGCATGCTTGCTGATGCCGACCGTAGCGACGTCGCCGTCGAGGCGAACCCACTCGTGATCCTTGGTGAAGCGCATCTCAGTTCTCCGGGTAGCCGTCAGGCGGTCTTGGGTTTGCGATAGTAGCGTTGGGCGACGAAGGGCGTGGCGACGACCTCGGCGGCGGCGGGCTTGCCGCGCACGAGGACCTTCAGCTCCGTGCCCAGGTCAGAAAACTTCGGCGGCACATAGCCCATGGCGATGTTGCGGCCCAGCGTGGGGGAGGGGCCGCCCGAGGTGACCTTGCCGATTATCTTGCCGTCCATGTCGGCGATCTCGGCGCCCTCGCGGGCCGGGGCGCCTTCCTTGACGCTCAGGCCGACGCGGACCCGCGACGGGCCCTCGGCCAGCTCCTTCAGAATACGGTCGGCGCCGTTGAAATCGGCCCGCTCCTTGCGCGACTTGGACAGGGCGAAGGTCAGGGCGCCTTCGACCGGCGAGGTCGTGGCGTCGATGTCGTGGCCGTGCAGCGGCAGGCCGGCCTCGAGGCGCAGGCTGTCGCGGGCGCCGAGGCCGATCGGCTTGACCCGGGCGTCCTTCAGGATCTCGGTCCAGATCCGCTCGGCGTCGGCCGCCGGGACCGAAATCTCGTAGCCGTCCTCGCCGGTGTAGCCCGAGCGTGAGACGAAACAGTCGACCCCGAACAGCACCAGCCGGGCGCAATCCATGAAGCCGAACTCGGACAGCACCGGCTCGTGCTTCGCCATCACCTCGGCGGCCTCGGGCCCCTGGATGGCGATCAGGGCGCGGTCGTCCAGCACGGTCAGCTTCGCGTCGCCCCGCAGATTGGCTTCGAGGAAGGCGAAGTCGGCGTCCTTGTTGCCGGCGTTGACCACCACATAGAGGCCGTCATGGTCGGGACGACCCGCCATCAGGTCATCCATGATGCCGCCCTCGGCGTTGAGCAGCAGGCTGTACTTCTGCCGTCCGGCCTTCAGGATCGCATAGTCGCCGGGCACGAAGCGCTCGAACTGGGCCACGGCGTCGTCGCCGGTGATCTTGCACTGGCCCATGTGCGAGACGTCGAACAGGCCGGCGTGCTCTCGGGTCCAGCGGTGCTCGGCCAGCACGCCCTCATACTGCACGGGCATGTCATAGCCGCCGAAGCCGACCATCCGGGCGCCCAGGGCGCGGTGCGCGGCGTTCAGGGGCGTGGTCTTCAGGGTCTCGTCGGTCATGGTTCAGTCTTTCACGGTCGCGTCACGCGGCGGAAAGCTCCGCCGTCCTCGCGCCCCCGCTGTCCTGAAGCCTGAGAGATTCCGGCGCCGGTGTTACGGCGTCTTGCTCCGTCGGCGCGCCCGCAAGGAGCGACTTTCCAGCGTCCGTATGTCCTCGCGGTCCGTTTGCCTGAGCGTTTCCGGGGCGGTTGCGCCTTCGGCTCCGAAGCCTCCGAAAAGGCCCCGATCTCTCCCGCGAGAGCGCCGCGACCTAGGCCCCGACTCCGGGGGGAAGTCAAGCGTGGGCGGGATGCGGGAGGACATCAAGAGATCTGAAAAACGCGGCCGGCATAGATCGTCGGGATCCCGTTGGACTTCTGGCGGTATACGACGGCGTCGGACAAGTTGGGGTTGGACTGACGGCGTCGCGCGACGCACGATATGGCAGGCGACCTGTTGGCGCCCTCCGGAGCGATACAAATCACCGTGCGACGACGTTTCCTTCTCAATTTGGGCTTGCTCGCTTTGGGGACCGGCGCTCTGGGCCGGATGAACCCCGCCACAAGCGACCCGAAGGGGATTGGAGAGCTTCGGCTGCATCCGGAATCGTTTGGTGCGGTTGGCGACGGCTCGACCGATGACGCGACGGCGCTATCGGCTGCGATGACCGCGGCGGCGGCGGCGGACGTTCCGCTGATCCTGAGTCCCGGCAAGAATTATCGATGCGCTACGGGCCTGATCGCTCCGGCCAGGCTCGAAATCAGCGGCTATGGTGCGACGCTCAGCACGGTGGCGAACATCTCTCTGCTGACGCTGGGGACCGGATGCGTGGTGCGCGGCGTCCGTTTCAAAGGGCCGTCATCAACCTACCACGCTGACTCCAGGGGCGTCGTATTCTCCGGCGCCGTCAACGGTCCAGGGGTCGCCCCGGCGTTTGTCTCCGGCGTTCAGTTGATTGACTGTTCGTGGGACAGCTTTGGCTATCTGGCCATCCAGCCACTCTACGACGACGGAACCCGGGTCATAAATCCGACGATCACGAACTGCGGTTACGGCGGGATCATCACGCAAGGATCGAGAAATTTCATAGGTGAGGGCGGCTATTTCGACACCTTCACCGGCGAAACCGGGACCGGCGATCTGGAGGCGATGGCGATCTCGTGGTCCTGCGCCGACAATGAGATCGATCATGCTCGCTACCCGCCCTCGCGCAATTGCGTCTGGTATGGCGGTCTGTTCAAGAACTGTCCGACATGGGCCGTGCTGGACACCCATGGCGGGGAGGATTGCCACTTCGTCAGCCCGACCATCGTGGATTGCCGCCGGGCGATATGGCTCACCAGCCGGGCCGGCGCCGGGCCGGTCCGCTGCACCGCCACCAATGTGACGGCCTCCAATAACTTTCCGGAGGGAGCACGCAACAGCAACGGCGCCTCGAAGCGTGATGCGGCATTCCTCATCAGCGGATTCGACGCAGCCCGGTTGGCGCGGGACTGTCACATCACCGGAACCGCGACGCGGTTCGGCAGCGCAGAGGACGCCATCACCAGGCCCGCCGCGACGATGGCGCGGACTGACGCCTCCTGCAGCATGGATATCAAGCTGATCGATCCCTACTGCGTGGGTTTCGCGGCAGACACCGAGGCTCGAGGTCATGTCCGCGCTACTATCGAGAACCCACAAAGCTCCGGTGCGGGCGGCTCGATCACGTCGCCGGCCTATGTTGCTGTCACGGCGACCGGGTCCGATGTGGTGGACCTCACGCTCGACATCGAAATGGTCCGCAACAAGCCCGGACTGAATACCTATGTCGGGGTTCGCGCCGTGGTGTCATCTGGCAGACTCCCGAACGTCCGGCTCAATTTTCAGCGCCTGCGGTGGGACAAGGCAATAGACATGACCATCGGGACAGACCCGGGAGCCGTGATGGGTGTCTATCCCGTCCGCTGACGCTGACCTGGCCTATCCCCGTGCATAGGCCTCCACTTCCGAAATCCGCGCCGCCTTCCCGGCCTCGTCCAGGAACGATCCCTCGAAACTGTTTCGCGCCAGCTGCGTCACCTGCGCTCGCGTCAGCCCGACCGCTTCGGCCAGCCGGCGGTAGTTGTCGTTCACATAGCCGCCGAAATAGGCCGGGTCGTCCGAGTTCAGCGTCACGTGCAGGCCCCGCCGCAGCATCTCCGGCACGGGATGGTCCTTCAGGTCCTTCACCACGCAGAGCTTCAGGTTCGACAGCGGGCACACCGTCAGGGTCATCTGCGACGCCGCCAGCCGTTCGATCAGCGTCTCGTCTTCCATCGAACGGTTGCCGTGGTCCATGCGGTCGATGTGCAGCAGGTCCAGCGCCTCGCGCACATACTCGGGCGGCCCTTCCTCGCCGGCGTGGGCCACCCGCTTCAGCCCCATCTGGCCGGCCCGCTCGAACACGCGCCGGAATTTCGACGGCGGGTGCCCGACCTCGGACGAGTCCAGCCCGACCCCCTCGATCCGGTCCAGCCACGGCCCGGCCTGGTGCAGGACGTCGAACGCCGCGTGCTCGTCGAGATGGCGCAGGAAACAGAG
>NZ_JAVHLH010000085.1 GCF_031082345.1 Brevundimonas sp.
CATCATTCTCGCCTCGGTTCAGTTTCCGCTTTGAAGGATCTCCGCATGGCCCGCCCCCTCCGACTGCTCCTCCTCTCCGCCGCCGTGGCCGCGTCCCTCGCCGCCTGCAACCGCGACGGCGAGACGGACGCGCCGGCCGCGCCGACGTCCGACCCCAACGCCCTGATCACCCCGGCCGACGCCGCCGCGCCTCAAGGGCTGGATGAAAAGACCCCCTACGCCGACATCAAGCTGACCCTGCCGGACGAACTGAAGGCCCACCCCGACCTGCACGCCAGCCTCTACGCCGAGGAGGTGCGCAAGCTGCGCCAGTTCGCGGAAGGGGCGCAGGGCGAGCTGACCGAGGCCGGGGCCGCGACCGACCGGCCGAAATACGAAAACACCATCACCGTGACCACGGCCGACGAGACGGCCAAACTGTTCAGCCTGAAGCGGACCTCATTCGACTATTCCGGCGGCGCCCACCCCAACACCCTGACCAGCGGCATCCTCTGGGACAAGGCGCTGAAGCGCCGCATCGGCCTGGCCGACCTGTTCCGGAAGGGGGCCGATCTGACCGTCCTCGACCTGGCCCTGTGCTCGGCCCTCAACACGGCCAAGCGCGCCCGCGTGCCGGACGGCGCCTCGATCACCTTCGACAGCAAGCCCTTCGCCTGCCCGCGGGCCGCCACGACCCCGTTCGTCCTGACTCCCGGCGACACGCCCGGCAAGGCCGCCGGCCTGACCTTCCTGATCGGTCCCTACCAGGCCGGATCCTATGCCGAGGGCGGCTACGAGATCGCCATTCCGGCCGCCGTGTTCCGCTCCCTGCTGGCCACCGCCTACGCCGGCGAGTTCGGGGGCCAGCTGACACGGGCGGGCGACGCTGCCCCGCCCCCCGCGGAGACGGTCTGATGCGCGCGCTCCTCGTCCTTTGTCTGGCCGGCCTCGCCGGGCCCGTCCTGGCCCAGACCGCGCCCCCCCTGCGGCAGCCCGAAGGCGTCCGCATCTACAGTCCCGGCCAGTACGGGGTGACGGCCGGGACGCCCAGCCGCATCCGCTCCTCCCGGGAGGCGATGAACCATGGCCGCAACCAACCGCCCGCGCCGCGATCGAACGCCGACGCCGGCGCGCTGGCGGCGGCGGCCGTGGCGCGCGCCGGCCTGATCTGCTCTGTCGCCGAGGCGGCCGTGATCGGGCGCACCCGCGACGGCGGTCCCTTGATCGAGATCGACTGCGTCGAGGGCGGCGGCGTCATCATCGCCGACGCCGATCCCCTCCAGGTCGTCGACTGCCTCGACCTGGCCCCCGACGAGGGACAGGCGGGCCGGCGCCAGCGCGTCGTCACCGCCTGCCGCCTGCCGGGCAACGCCGGCCTCGCCGGTCAGGGTCAGTCCGCCAGGAACTGATCCACAAGTTCGGCGAACCGCGCCGGCTGGTCGGCCATGATGAAGTGCCGGGTCCCGTCGACCCGGATCAGCCGGACCTCCGGCAGGGCCGCATACTCCCGGCCCCACAGCGCGTCGGACCCCGCCGCCGGCGCGCCGCCGTCGGCGTCCGAGGCGTAGACCGCCCACACCGGCGTGGTCATCGCCGCCAGCCCGGGCCGGGCGTCGGTGGTCATCACGTCGCGGATCGCCGCCGCCATCGCCTGCCGGTCGGTGTCCATCGACCACTCGACCATGGCCTCGCGCGTGGCCGGGTCCCGCGCCATGCCGACCGCCGTCTGCGCCTGCTGGGCCCGGAAGGAGGCCTCGTCGGCCGACAGGATCCCCGCCGCCGCCTGGGCCGCGAACGGCTGGGCGTTCTCGGCCGTCACCTGCGGTCCGAACATGGCGCTGAAGAACGGCAGGCTGTCGACGCTCATCACCCGCCCCACCAGCCCCGGCTCGGCCTGGGCCAGCAGCAGCGCGGTCAGGCCGCCCATCGAGTGGCCGATCACCGCCGGCCGCTCCAGCCCCGCCTCGCCGATGTAGCGGGCCAGCTCCCCGACCACCGGCTCCACGAACGGCCCGTCGCCGTGGGTCCAGGGCTCGCCCGCGAACCCGGCCAGCTGCACCAGATGCACCCGGTGCGTCGCCTTCAGACGCTCCGCCGCGGCCCGCCACACCTCCCGCGACGAGGCCAGGCCGGGGATCAGGATCACGTCGGGTCCGCTCCCCACAACCTCGACCGACAGACGGTCCGAAGCGAAGGCGCTCTGGACAGCGGCGACCGGCGCCGCCTCCGCCCGGACGGCGAAGGCCGCGGCGCCTACGACCAATAATGACGCAGAGGCGAGGCACACTGCGCGCAGGGTCGAGCGCGCCACGAAGTGACGAAGATGCAGCATCGGATATGTCCTTTGAAAGAGCCTGACAGCGTCAGGCGTGGGGGTTCTCGAAAACCTCTTCCACCGGCCGCGCGAACAGCACGGCGATGCGGTAGGCGAGGTCCAGCGACGGATCGTGTTTCTCGGTCTCAAGCGCGTTCACGGCCTGCCGCGACACGCCCAGCGCCTGACCGAGCTGTTCCTGGGTCCAGCCGCGCTCGACGCGCAGCAATTTCAGCCGGTTCTTCATCGGCTGCTCCTGACGAAGGGCGCCACCAGGCCGAAACAGGCCCAGAACAGCGGATAGATGATCCAGGCGGGGATATGGTAGGCGTCGGCGTAGCTCTCGCCGAACCCCCAGACGCTGGCGATGGCCATGGCCAGGCCCGCGGCCAGGATGAACTGTTTGGCGGTGACCGCCCGGACGAACTCGTCCGAGTCCCGCATCAGCGACAGCGTCGCCCAGATCTGTCCGACCACCGGCGCCGAAACGGCCAGCGCAAGGGCCCAGGCCGCGACCGGCGAGGCGATGTCGTCGAAGGCTCCGAAGATGGCGGCGACATTGATGGCGACGTAGCCGCTCATGAAGGCCATGGTCCGGACGACATAGCGTCGGTTGGCCGAGGTCTGTGTTTTCGCGATGCCCAACATGACAAATCCTCCTGACGTGATGTCATGCTTACCTTACATCGACATTTTGTCATGTCAACCTGACTTTTCGTCAGCCATGCCTGACACTCGCCCTCGCCGGCTGCGCCGCTTTCCGGGGACGGGTCCGGGGCGTATCCTTTCTCCCATGCCCGCCGCGCCCCGCGTCCGTCCGTCCGACCTGTTCACCCCCGACGAGTGGGCGCCCTTCCAGACGCGCCGCGCCTGGGTCGGACCTCTGCTGGTCCTGCACTGCTGGGGCGTGATCCTGCTGGCGGTCGCCGCCGGCGTGCTCTGGCCGATCCTGATCCCGCTCTGCGTCGCCGTCATCGGCACGCGCCAGCTGGGCCTCGCCATCCTGATGCACGAGGCGGCCCACGGCGGTCTGTCGTCGAACCGGCGGCTCAACGACGTCCTCGGCCACTGGTTCTGCGCCGTGCCGGTCGGCGCCTCTCTGGCGCTCTACCGGCCCTACCACCTCAGCCACCACAAATACGCCCAGCAGGCCGAGGACCCGGACCTGGTGCTGTCCGCCCCCTTCCCGGTCACCCGCGCCTCGCTGCGCCGCAAGATCGTCCGCGACCTGACCGGTCAGACCTTCTTCAAGCAGAGGGTGCTCTACCTCTTCGCGGCTTTCCGCCGCGGCCGCGACGAGGACATCGCCGAGGGCGCCGTGGTCACCGGCCGCAGCGTCGCCCCCTTCCTGCTGGTCAACGCCGCCCTGCTCGCGGCGGCCGTGCTCGCCGGGGTCTGGTGGGCGTATTTCGTCCTGTGGCTGCTGCCGCTGGCGACCTGGTTCCCGATGGTCACCCGCCTGCGCAACATCGCCGAACACGCCTGCGTCGAGGGCTCGGCCACGGACGCCTTCCGCGCCGCCCGCACCACCCGGGCCTCCTGGTGGGAGCGCGCCTTCATCGCCCCCTACTGGGTCAATTTCCACGCCGAGCACCACCTGTTCATGCACGTGCCCTGCTGGAAGCTCCCGGCCCTGCATCGGGCGGTGCGCGCCAAGCCCCAGGGCGAACGGATGGAGGTGGCTGGGGGCTATCTGAGCGTCCTGCGGCAGGCGTCGGCCGGGACGTGATCGCCGACCCCGCCGCCTTCATCCTGTCCAACACCCGCCTCCAGTCCCTGCCGCACGCGCCGGAGATCACTCTGTGGCTGGCCGACGAGATCACCCCCCTCTGGCGGCTCACCGAGGAGGAGCTCGGCGAACTCGGCCTGCCGCCGCCGTTCTGGGCCTTCGCCTGGGCCGGCGGTCAGGGCCTGGCCCGCTGGCTGATCGACAATCCGCACGAGGTCGCCGGCAGACGCGTGCTCGACTTCGCCGCCGGCTCCGGCCTGGTCGGGATCGCGGCCATGAAGGCCGGCGCGGCCTCCGTCCTGTGCGCCGACATCGACCCCTTCTGCGCCGCCGCCGTCGCCCTGAACGCCCAGGCCAATCAGGTCAGCCTCGACTTCACCGACGCCAACCTGCTCGACGCCCCGCCGCCCGACGTCGCCGTCATCTGCGCCGGCGACGTCTTCTACGAGCGGCCCATGGCGGAATCCGTGCTCGCCTGGCTGACCGTGGCGGCCGACCGCGGCGCCCGGGTCCTCGTCGGCGACCCGCTTCGAACCTATTTTCCTCGGTCAGGATTCGACCTCCTGGCCGAATATGAAGTCCCGACCACACGCGAGCTCGAGGACTCCGCCGTCAAGCGCACGCGGGTCTGGGCGCTCGCCACGGGCCGCTGACGGCCGCGCTTGGCGTTCCGCGGCGCCGGACCCATATTCCAGTCATGACCGCCGTTCGCGCCCTGCTCGCTGTCGCCGTCCTCGCCGCCGCCGGTTCGGCCCAGGCCCAGTCGTCGCCGCCATACATCGGCGCGACCGTCGACCCGCACCGCTACCAGGCCGACCAGCACCGCTACGAGATCGACCGCCTGCGCGCCCAGGCCGACCAGCGCGAGGCCTTCGCCCGCCAGCTCCAGCTCGAGACCCGCCTGAACCGGCTCGGGATCGAGGCGGCCCGCCAGCCCGACCCCATGCCGCCGCCCGCTTGGCGCGCCCTCCGTTCGCCGGAGGAAGAGCGCGCTCTGCGGGAAGCCGCCACCGAACGCCGTCGCGCCGCGACCGCCGGGCTCGGTCAGATCGACGCCTGGCTGGACCGCCCCGCCCGCTGATCCTTTCGACCTGCATCCCTTCCCTGCCGACCGCGTTCCTGCTTGGCTTCAATCCGGGAAGAGGAAACAGACATGCGCTGGCAGGGCGGACGACGCGGCGGCAACATCGATGACCGGCGTGGATTGGGCGGCGTGGGGATCGCCGGCGGCGGCATCGGCGCCCTCGTCCTGGCGGCGATCGGCTATTTCGTCTTCGGCATCGACCCGCAGACCACCCAGCAGATCACCAGCCAGCTGGGCGGCGTCGGCAGCTCGGAACAGGGCGTTCAGGGCAGTCCAGAGGATCAGGCCGGGGCCTTCGTCGATGTGATCGGCACCAACGTCGACGACGTCTGGCGCACCAAGCTGCAAGGCTATGAGCCGCCGACCGTCACCCTCTACGAACAGGGCGCCTCGACCGGTTGCGGCTTCGGCCAGTCCGCTATGGGGCCGTTCTACTGTCCCGCCGACCGTCATGTGTATCTGGACCTGTCCTTCTGGGATCAGATGGAGACGCAGCTCGGGGCCTCCTCCGCCGACTTCGCCCGCGCCTATGTCATCGCCCACGAATACGGCCATCACGTCCAGACGCTGACGGGCACGTCGCAACAGGTTCGGCAGGCCCAGCAGCGCGCCGCGGGCGAGGCCGAGGCCAACCAGTATTCCGTCGCCCTCGAGCTTCAGGCCGACTGCTACGCCGGCGTCTGGGCCGCCAACGCAGCGGCCGCCTCGAATGGCGCCGTGGCGCTCGAGGCCGGGGATCTCGAGGAGGGCCTGCGCACCGCCTCGGCCATCGGCGACGACACAATGCAGCGTCGTTCGGGCGGCCGGGTCGTGCCCGAGGGCTTCACCCACGGCTCCTCGGCCCAGCGCATGGAATGGCTGCGGCGCGGCTACCAGTCCGGCGGTCCGGCAGCCTGCGACACCTTCTCGGGCCTCTGACGCTCAGTTCACGGTCAGGTCCAGCGGCTGGGACACATGCAGGGTGCCCGCGCCCAGATCGATGGCGACCCGACGGCCGGCGAACGCCTCCATGCCCACCAGGGCGCCGGGGAAGTTGGGCAGCGGCGGCTGCTCGAAGACCCCGACCTGGACACGCCGGTACAGATGGTCGGCGAAGGTCACGGTGCGCGCTTCCAGTATCGCCGCCCGCGCGGCGCCGCCGAGGACCAGGCTGGTCGCGCTCGTCTGCGCCCGCCCATCCATCAGCCCGACGGCCCGGGCGGTCTCGCTGTCGAGGGCCAGAAGCGACGATGCGCCGGTATCCACCACCGCGTTCACGACGACCCCTTCGACGGTGATCTCGACGACAAGCCCTCCGCCCGACGACCGGACCACGGTCGAGGCGAGATCCGGCGGCCGCACGAAGGAGTCGCGAGAGATCAGCCGCACATGCCGTCGCGCCGGATCCAGCGCCAGCACCAGATGCTCGAGCACATCCCGGCCGAGGATCAACGGCGTGTTCAACCCTCCCGCCGACGCGAGCGGGCCCAGATCGAGGATCGCCGCCCGAAGCTCGCCGATGGTCAGGCCTGGCAGGCTCACCTCGACGGTCGTGCCCCGCCCCATCTGGCTGCCGCCGCCGACGCCATAGGCGACCAGCGGCATGTCGAACAGCGACCGGCGCTGCGCCGGCAGGGTCTCGACCAGCCGACGGTCGATGACGGAATACTGGGCGCCCGTGTCGATCAGGGCGATGATATCGCGTCCCTCGACCCTCACCTTCACGGTCGGCACGTTGGCCCGCCGCGCATAGGGCAGCCACGGCGTGGCGCCCTCCTCGGCGAACGCCAGATCCGGCGCCGGCCAGAACAGGGTCTCGCGCGCCCACCAGGCCCCGCCGACGACGGCGGCCAGCCCTGCGGCGCGAAAGAGAAGGTTGCGGCGGTTCATACGCCTCGAACATGGCGTGGCGCGGAGCCTCGCGCCAGCGTCGCCGCTGTCGCGCCTTATCGCGGCCCGAACGGCACGACCTTGTTGTCGCGGTCGTGGCCGATGTCCGCCGCCCCGAGATACGGAATGCCCGAGCGCTGGCACCAGTAGCGGACGATCTCCTCCGGGGTCAGGCCAAAGTCCGGATCGTTCTCGACGATGGCCGACACCCGGCCCAGCCGGATGCCCGCGACCTTGCGGATCGAGGCCTGGCCGGTCAGGTGGAACATCATCCGGTCGACGCGGTACAGCGGCTCGGACACGTCTTCCAGCATCAGCACATGGCCGGACAGGTCGGGCTCCAGCGCCGTCCCGACGAGGGCGTCGAGGATGCTGAGATTGAAGGCGGCCGCGGGTCGCGGGTCCTCGTGCAGCGACGCCTCCCAGGACGCCGGGTCGCCGCGCTTGAGCCAGTTCAGCGCCCGCCACGCCGTCGCGTCGTTGCGCACCGCGTCCGAGGCCATCGGCCCGTGCGCCACATGCTCAAAGCCCGCCTTGTACAGTCCCGCCAACAGCGTCCCCGCGTCGGAATAGCCCAGATACCGCTTCTTGCGCGCCACATCGGTCAGCTGCGGCAGCACCGCCTCGGCGATCCGGCACGAACCGTAACCGCCGCGCGCGAACCACACCGCGTCCAGCCGCGGATCGTTGGCGTATTCGACGAAGGCCGCCGCCCGGCTGGCGTCGTCGCCCCCGAAATGCCCGTGCTTGCCGAAGCTGGCGGGGTGGAACACCACTTGGGCCGCACCATCCGGCACATGGGCCGCGAACCATTCATGCACGGCGTCCGCCCGCTCCCGGTTGAAGCGCGAACTGGCGTTGACGATGCCGATCTTCATCTGGCCGCTGGCCTCCCCGCCCGACCGTGCTAGTCAGGCCGCCGGACATTCCCCGGTTTCGCCCTCATGAATCAAGACGACTATTTCTTCTGCGGCATCGGCGGCTCGGGCATGCTGCCCTTGGCGATGATCGTCCAGGCTCAACTCCAGGCTTCAGGGGGAGGCCGCATCGAGGGCTCCGACCGGTCCCGCGACCAGGGCCGCACGCCGGAGAAATTCGCCTGGCTCGAAGCCCACGGCGTCACCCTGCATCCGCAGGACGGCTCCGGCGTCACGCGGCCCGATCAGATCGTCGTCGCCACCGGCGCCATCGAGGATACCGTTCCCGATATCGGCGCCGCCCGCCGGGCCGGGGCCCGCATCGTCACCCGCCCGGAGCTGCTGTCGCAGCTGTTCAACGCCGCCCCGACCTCGATCGGCGTCGCCGGCACCAGCGGCAAGTCGACCATCACCGGCATGATCGCCTGGATCCTGCATCAGGCCGGCCGCGAGCCCACCGTCATGAACGGTGCGGTGATGAAGAATTTCGCCGACGCCGACCATCCGTTCGCCAGCGCCCTGATCGGCGGACGCGACCTGTTCGTCTCCGAGGTCGACGAATCGGACGGCTCCATCGCCCGCTACGATCCGACTGTGGCTGTCGTCTCCAACATCTCGCTGGATCACAAGTCGATGGAGGAGCTGCGCGACCTGTTCGGCGGCTTCACCGCCCGCTCGACCACCGCCGTGCTCAACCTCGACAATCCCGAGACCGCGGCCTTGGCTCAGACCCTGCCGCCGGAGACGGTCGTCACCTTCGCCCTCGGGGAAGAGGCCGCCACCCTCAACGCCCACGACCTGGAGCCGGGTCCGACCGGCATGCGCTTCACCCTGACCGAAAAGGGCGGACCGAAACATACGGTCACCCTCAGCGTCCCCGGCGCCCACAATGTCGCCAACGCCCTCGCCGCCCTCGGGGCCGTGCGCGCCGTCGGCGTGCCGCTCGACCAGGCCGTCGCCGCGCTCGAGACCTTCTCCGGCATCCGCCGCCGCATGGAGCTGGTCGGGACCGCCAACGGCGTCACCGTCATCGACGACTTCGCCCACAACCCGGACAAGATCGCCGCCACCCTCAAGACCCTGCACGCCTTCGACGGCCGCCTGCTGATCCTGTTCCAGCCGCACGGCTTCGGCCCGCTGAAGCATATGAAGCACGAATTCATCGACGGCTTCGCCGGTCTGCTGCGCGCCGACGACGTCCTGCTGATGCCCGAGCCGGTCTACTACGGCGGCACGACCGACCGCAGCGTCGGCAGCGAGGACATCGCCTCAGGCATCCGCGCCGCCGGCCGCCACGCCGAGGCCCTGCCGACCCGCGACGCCTGCGGCGACCGCCTCGTCGAACTGGCCCGCCCCGGCGACCGCATCGTCATCATGGGCGCCCGGGACGACACCCTGTCCCAGTTCGCGGCAGGGCTTCTCGCCCGTCTTTAGCTCCGCTTACTGATTGTTCTACAAGCGAATCTCGCAAAAGTTTCACGAACGGCAAAGCATCGGTTAAGTCGCCGCCGTCTATGACGCGCCCACCAAACCAGAGGGCGGGCATGGCCAGGATCGGAGACTTTGCGAGCGCGGCGGCGCCGATCGGACCGGACGCCTCCGGGGCCGAGGTCTACGACCGCTTCCAGAGCGAACCCGACACCCTGCTCATCGCGGTCATCGACAGCGACCGCCGTCCGGTCGGCCTGATCGAGCGGAACGCCTTCACCCTGAAGATGGCCGCCGAGTTCGGCCGTGCGCTCTATGCGAAGCGCCCCGCCGCCACCCTCATGGATGCAAACCCGCGCGTGCTGGAGGCCGAGGCCGACGCGGAGAGTCTGTTCCAGTCTCTGGACGCCTCCAGCCTGGGGGACCTGCTCAACGGCTTCATCGTCACCGCCGACGGCCGCTATGTCGGAGTCGGCGCCGGCGTGCATGTGCTCCAGGCCAGCAGCGCCATCCATCAACGGCGTGCGGACGCCATGGGAGCCCTCGCGCGGGAGCTGGCGCGCGCGGAGGCCGAAGCCCGCGCGTCGAGTCGCGCCAAGTCCGAGTTCCTGGCCGTCATGAGCCATGAAATCCGCACCCCGCTGAACGGCGTTCTGGGCGTCGCCGCCCTGATGGAACGCGAACTGACCCAGAAAGCGATGAGGCCCTACGTCCGCACCATTCTGGATTCCGGCGAAAGTCTCCTTCGGCTTCTCACGGACGCGCTCGACATGAGCCGCGCCGAGGCCGGCTTGATGAGCTTCGAAACCACGCCCGTGCATCTCGACAGACTGGCGGCGGACCTGGAGGCGCTATGGAGGCCTCGCGCACAGGAAAAGGGCCTGACGCTGAAGGTCGCCTGCGAGACGGGCGATCACGACTGGGTCGTCGGCGACGAGATGCGCCTCAAGCAACTGTTCAACAACCTCATCGGCAATGCGCTGAAATTCACCGTCGCCGGGGATGTGGTGG
>NZ_JAVHLH010000086.1 GCF_031082345.1 Brevundimonas sp.
GGCCGGCGATGGCTTGCGCGGCCAGCTTGGCCGAACTGTCATCGGCGCCCACCGCGACGGTGCGGTTGCTCGCCAGGGTGCCGAGGAACTCGGTGTTGACCCGGTTGATGCCGGCGCCGAGACCGATGAACGGACGCAGCGTCGAGTCGGCGGTGCCGAAGTCGTAAAGCACGTTCACCATCAGGGTGGTGGCCGTGATATCGCCTTCCGGGTTCTCGCAGGGACCCACCGCCGGAATGGCGTTGCAGATCGCCGGCGTGCCGCTGGCGGTCACCTCGCCCAGCTCGCCGGGACGATAGCCGCCCTCGAGCTCGACGCGCCAGTTCTCCGTAAAGCGGTAACCGAGCCGGGCGAAGCCCGCCCAGTCGTCGTCGACTTCGAACTCATCAGCGAAACGGTCGGTCTCGACCTCCGCCGTATGCCAGCCGGCGTCAATCGCACCGTACCAGCCGTTCGGATCGGCGGACGCAGCGCCGGCTGCAAACAGCCCCGCCATCGCGACGCCGGCTAATAGCTTCACCTTCATGATATCCCTCACACTCAAGGTTGCCCGAATGCCCTCGCTTTACACGGGGCGCTCCGGAGCCGAACGGCAATGTACGGTTCGGGTTCCTTGTTTTCGCTTGGAATGTGACGACTGTGGCGCCGTTTCAACACATTGGGTGGGGCTGTCTCGACCCGGGACGCCTGCTAGGAGTCCCCGGCAACGCAACGGAGCAGGCGCATGGCGATGAGGTTCGACGGCCGGGTGGCGATCGTGACAGGGGCGGGCGGCGGGTTGGGCCGCGAGCACGCCCTGGCTCTGGCGAGGCGCGGGGCGCGGGTGGTGGTCAATGATCTGGGCGGCGCCCGGGACGGGTCAGGGGGCTCGGCGACCGCGGCGGAAGCCGTCGTGGCCGAGATCGAGGCGGCCGGCGGCGAGGCGATGGCCAACGCCGCCTCGGTCACCGACTTCGCCGCCGTCCAGGCCATGGTCGACGCCGCCATGGCGCGATGGGGCCGGATCGACATCCTGGTCAACAACGCCGGCGTCCTGCGCGACAAGACCTTCGCCAAGATGGAACTCGAGGATTTCCGCTTTGTCGTCGACGTCCACCTGATGGGGGCGGTCAACTGCACCAAGGCGGTGTGGGATCATATGCGCGAGGCCGGCTACGGCCGCATCGTCATGACCACCTCGTCCTCCGGCCTCTACGGCAATTTCGGCCAGTCCAACTACGGCGCCGCCAAGATGGCGCTGGTCGGGCTGATGCAGACCCTGTCGATCGAGGGCGCGAAAAACGACATCCGGGTCAACTGCCTGGCCCCCACCGCCCACACCCGCATGACCGAGGACCTCGGGGCGCGCCTGCCGCTGGAGCTGCTGGGACCTGAGATGGTTACCCCGGGCCTGCTGTATCTGGTCAGCGACGAGGCCCCGAGCCGCTGCATCCTCGCCGCCGGCGCCGGCGGCTTCGAGCGCGCCTATGTCACCCTGACCCAGGGGGCCTGGATCGCCGGCGAGGACGCCCCGGAGCAGGTGGCGGCCCGTTTCGCCGAAATCTCCGACCGCGCGGGCGAGATCGTGCCCGAGATGGGCGCGGCCCAGGGGATGACCGAACTGACCAAGGCGCAGGCGGCCCACAAGGGTTGAGGGCTTGCGTTGACGTGACGGCAGGCGGCTAACCTCTTTTCGAAGAGATGGAGAACTCCCATGCGTGAAGCGGTGATCGTATCGACGGCCCGGACCCCGATCGGGCGGGCCTATCGCGGGGCGTTCAACGACACCCAGGCGCAGCAGCTGGGTGGCCACGCCATCCGGCACGCCGTCGCCCGCTCGGGCGTCGATCCGGCCGAGATCGAGGACGTGGTCATGGGCGCGGCCCTGCAGCAGGGCTCGACCGGCACCAACATCGGACGGCAGGCGGCCCTGGCCGCAGGCCTGCCGGTCACTACGGCGGGCATGAGCCTCGATCGCCAGTGCGCCTCGGGCCTGATGGCCATCGCCACGGCCGCCAAACAGGTCACCCACGACGGCCAGGTCGTCGCCGTCGGCGGCGGGCTGGAGTCGGTGTCCCTGGTGCAGAACCAGAACATGAACCTGTTCCGCCTGCGCGATCCGGACCTGCTGAAGCTTCAGCCGCACATCTATATGTCGATGCTGGAGACGGCCGAGGTCGTCGCCGCCCGCTACGGCATATCCCGCGAGGCCCAGGACGAATACGCCCTGCGCTCCCAGCAGCGCACCGCCGCCGCCCAGGCCGAGGGCCGGCTCGACGCCGAGATCGTGCCCATGACCACCACCATGCAGGTGATGGACAAGGCCACCGGCCAGGCTTCGGCGAAAGAGGTCACCCTGGCGAAGGACGAAGGCAATCGCCCCGACACCACCCTCGAAGGCCTGTCCTCGCTGAAACCGGTCTTCGGCGGCGGTGAGGCGATCAAGGAGGGCCGCTTCATCACCGCCGGCAACGCCAGCCAGCTGTCGGACGGCGCCTCCGCCAGCGTCGTCATGGAGGCGAAGGAGGCGGAACGCCGCGGCCTCCAGCCGCTGGGCGCCTTCCGCGGCATGGCGGTGGCCGGCTGCGAGCCGGACGAAATGGGCATCGGCCCCGTCTTCGCCGTGCCCCGCCTGCTGGAGCGCCACGGCCTGAGCGTCGACGACATCGGCATCTGGGAGCTGAACGAGGCCTTCGCGGTGCAGGTGATCTACTGCCGCGACCGGCTCGGCATCCCCGACGACCGGCTCAACGTCTCGGGCGGGGCCATTTCGATCGGCCACCCCTACGGCATGTCCGGCGCGCGGATGACCGGCCATGTGCTGATCGAGGGCAAGCGGCGCGGCGCGAAATACGGCGTCGTCACCATGTGCGTCGGCGGCGGCATGGGCGCGGCGGGTCTTATCGAAATCTACTAGCCGGTCAGCCGCGCCCATCACTGGGAGGGTGACCGAACCGCTACGCGGTTCGGTTGCGGCGCCGCGGGCCTGATCGAGATCTACTGAGGCCGCGGCGGCGGGCCGTCGCAGCCCCGCGCCGTCCACTCGGCCTCCTTGGCCGCCTGCCAGCGCGCGCGCAGCACCGCGGGCCGGCCGGGATAGCGCTCCTCCAGATAGGCGGCCTCCGCGACCCGGTCGGTGCGGAAGGTGCGGAAGTCGCCGCGCAGTTCGCACCAGCCGACCAGCAGCCGCGTCGTCTCGCGGTAGCCGATCAGGAACGGCCAGATGACACGCCGGGTCTCCCGCTCCTGTTCGTCGCGGTAGAGCAGCTCCAGCTTGCGCCCGGCGTGGATCGAGGCCCGCACCCGGGCCATGTCCAGCGCGTCGTCCTTGCGCGGCTCCCACACCGGCGGACTGGCCACGGCCGGCTCCAGCACCACCGGCCGCAGCCGTTCCGGCACGGTGGCGGCGATCTTGGCGACCAGATCGCGCGCGGCGCGGGCCAGGGCCGGATCGCCACGCCCCGCCACCCACTGCGCCCCCAGCACCGCCGCCTCGATCTCGTCCGAAGTCAGCATCAGCGGCGGCAGGTCGAAGCCGCCTTCCAGCACATAGCCTAGGCCCGCCTCGCCCCGGATCGGCACCCGCTGGCCCATCAGGGTGGCGATGTCGCGATAGATGGTGCGCTTCGAGGTCTCCAGCTCGGCCGCCATGGCGTCGGCCGTCAGCGGCTTCGACGAGCGCCTCAGCACCTGGATGATCTGGAACAGCCGGTCCGCGCGTCTCATTCCGCCAGTCTCGTGTACGCCTGCTGACAGCATGCTGGCAGCAGGGTGTCAGTAGTCAATCTCCGAGGGCGGCGAGGGGTCGCCCTGTTCCGGAGATCCATGATGCTGACCCTGTTCCACGCTCCCTGGTCCCGGTCGTCGCGGCTGGTCTGGCTGCTCGAGGAGATCGGGACCGACTACGACATCTGCTACTGCGACATCGCCCGGATGGACGGGTCCGGCGCCCGCGATCCGCGCAATCCCCATCCCGACGGCAAGGTCCCGGCCCTGCTGCACGACGACGTTCTGGTGACCGAATCCGCCGCCGTGGCCCTGTATCTGACCGACCTCTTTCCGGCGGCCGGTCTGGGCGCGCCGGTCGGATCGCCCGAGCGGGGCGCCTGGCTGACCTGGCTGGCGTGGACCGCCGGCGAGATGGAGCCGGCGTTCTGGGCGAAGATCAGCGGCGCGACCGAGAGCGACGCCAAGGCGCGAGCCCGCTACGAGGACGTCATCGCCCGGCTGTTCGGGGCGCTGGAGCGCGGGCCGTATCTGATGGGCCAGCGGTTCACCGCTGTCGACGTCATGGTCGGCAGCGCCGTCGCCTGGGGCCGGGAGTTCGTGCCGGCCAGCCCCGCGCTGGACGCCTGGCTGGAGCGGGTGCTCGAGCGGCCCGCCAACGCCATGGCGACGGCGAAGGACGGAACCCCGCCGGTGCTGGCCCAGGTCGCCTGAGGTCGATCAGGCGGCGTCGCCGGCGGCCCCGGCCTCGCCCCCGGCCGGTTTCACCACGGCCGTCAGGGACGCCACGAAGTCGTCGCGCCAGATGCCGACGTCGGTGTCGCGCACCACCTTCATCAGGCACTCCCACTTCCGCTTGCGTTCCGCCAGCGGCATGGTCAGGGCCCGTTTGATGGCGTCGGACAGCTCCTCACGGCTGAACGGATTGACCAGCAGGGCCTCGCCCATCTGCTCCGCCGCGCCCGCGAAGCGCGACAGCACGAGCACGCCGGGATCATCGGGATTCTGGGCGGCGATATACTCCTTGGCGACGAGGTTCATGCCGTCCCGCAGGGGAGTCACCAGGCCGACCCGGGCGGCGCGATAGATGCCCGCCAGCTGGTCCCGGCGGTAGGTGCGGTTCAGGTAGCGGACCGGCTGCCAGTCCATGTCCGCGTATTCGCCGTTGACCCGTCCCGCGAGCGCGTCGAGGCGCCCGCGGATGTCCTGGTAGGTGTCGACATCGTCGCGGCTGATCGGCGTCACCTGCAGCAGGAACACCTCGCCGCGCATGTCGGGATTGTCCTCGAGGAACTGCTCATAACCCAGCAGCCGCTCCTCCAGCCCCTTGGAGTAATCCAGCCGGTCGACGCCGACGATCATCGACCGGAAGGCGGACGACGCCGCCATGCGGTCGTAGGTGCGCGCGCCGAAGGTCGAATTGCGGGCGGCCAGGAAGGCCTCCACGTCGATGCCGATCGGGAAAACCCCGGTCTGGACGGTCTTGCCGAAGGCCTCGAGCGCGTCATTGGGCAGAAGCCGGCCGTGCACGCTCGGCTCCGACGCCACATAGTCCCGGAACAGGTCCAGCCACTCCCGCGTCTGGAAGCCGATCAGGTCGTAGTCGAACATCGACTCCACCAGACGCCGGTGGTGGGGCAGGGTGACCAGCAGCTGCCGCGCCGGCCACGGCGTGTGCAGGAAGAAGCCGATGCGGTTCTTCACGCCCAGCCGCCGCAGGTCCCGGGCCAGCGGGATCATGTGGTAGTCGTGAATCCAGACCAGGTCGTCGGGATTCAGCAGCGGGGCCAGCACCTCGGCGAACCGCGCGTTGGTCCGCTCATAGCCCTCGCCATACGACCGCTCATAGGCGGTCAGGTCGACGCGGTGGTGGAACAGCGGCCACAGGGTCTTGTTGGCGTAGCCGTTGTAATATTCCTCGACGTCCTGGGCCTCGAGGTCGACCAGGGCGACGGTCACGCCGGCCCGGTCCTCGATCTTGGCCTCGGGGACAAAGGTCTCGACCGTTTCCCCGGACCAGCCGAACCACAGGCCGTCGTACTTCCTCAGGGCCGCCGACAACGCCATCGCCAGCCCGCCGGCCGAGCCCGCGGCGGGGTCTTTCGGCGCGGACACGCGGTTCGAAACGACGATCAGACGGCTCATGGGGAGGAAACCCCCGTCGGCGTCGCGAGGTCCATCTCGTTGAATCCGCTCATCTGGCGTCCGTCCACGACCGGCTCAGCAGGACGGCGCAGTTGATGATGCCGACGAGCGAATAGGTCTGCGGGTAGTTGCCCCACAGTTCGTTGTCGCCCAGCGATATGTCCTCCGACAGCAGGCCCGCGTGGGTCCTCCGGCTCAGCATCTCCTCGAAGATCTCCCGCGCCTCCTCGGTCCGGCCGTTCAGATGCAGGGCCTCGATGAACCAGAAGGTGCAGAAGTTGAACGCGGTCTCGGGCTCGCCGAAATCGTCCGCCTCGACGTAGCGGAACAGGTACGGACCCTTCTTCAGGTCGCGCTCGATGGCCTCGAAGGTCTTCACCTGCCGCGGGTCCAGCGGATCGAGGAAGCCGAGGTCGGTGAGCTGCAGCAAGGAGGCGTCCAGCTCGCGGTTGCCGAAGCTGGCCGCGAACCGTCCCTCGTCCGGCAGGAAGGCGTCGGCCTCGATCCGTTGCCGGATGATCTGCGCCCGTTCCCGCCACACGTCGCCGCGCGAGGCCACGCCCAGATGGTCCGCCGCCTTGGCCAGCCGGTCGCAGGCCGCCCAGCACATCACCGACGAATAGGTGTGCACCCGGGCGATGGTGCGGAACTCCCACAGTCCGGCGTCGACCTGGTCGTGCATGGCGAAGGCGCGTTCGCCGACCTTTTCCAGCGCATGGAAGTCCTCGATCGTGCCGGGCCGAAGCAGCCGCTGGTCATAGAAGGTCTGAACCAGCGGCAACACGATCTGGCCGTAGACGTCGTGCTGCAGGTGCTCGTGCGCCTGGTTGCCGATGCGCACCGGCTTCATGCCGCGGTAGCCCTCGACGCTGTCGATGATCCGCTCGCCGATGCCGGGCTCCAGCCCGACGCCGTAGACCGGCTGGACGTGGCCGCCGGCCGAGTCGTCGACGAGGTTGCGCAGGTAGCCGAGATAGTTCTCGAGCAGATCGACCGCGCCCAGCCGGTTCAGGGCCCGCACCACATAGTAGGCGTCGCGGATCCAGCAGTAGCGGTAGTCCCAATTGCGTCCGCTCTCCGGAAACTCGGGCACCGAGGTCGTCAGGGCCGCCACGATCGCGCCCGTTTCCTCATAGGCGCACAGCTTCAGGGTGATGGCCGCGCGGATCACCGCCTCCTGCCAGTCCAGCGGCAGATAGAGGGTGCGGACCCAGTTCTGCCAATAGGCCACGGTGCGGTCGTAGGCGGCCGCCACGCCGGGCCCGACATCCTCGTCGTAACCCTCGTCAGGCCCGAGGAAGAAGGCGTACGGCCGCTCCAGCCGGAAGATGCGCTCGTTGAGGATATGCGACACCGGGCAGTCGGTGGTCAGCCGGAAGGTCACGTCGGTGCACATATAGCGGATATGGTTCGAGCCGCTGGTCCGCTCCGCCGGGCGCGCGCCCCAGTCGGCCGAGGGCCGCAGCCGCACCTTGATGCGCGGCGAGCCTTCCAGCGGCCGCACGGTCCGCGCGAACGCCAGCGGGCGATAGGTGCGGCTGTGCTTGGGATGACGCGGCGCGAAGTCGATGATCTCGACCGCGGCGCCGTCCTCCGCCGTCAGCACGGTCCTCAGCACCGGCGTGTTGCGGACATAGGCCTGGCTGACGTGCTTCAGCCCCTCCAGCTCGATGTCCCAGAAGCCGTGGCCCGGATCGCTCCCGTCCATCAGGGCGGAAAAGACCGGATCGCCGTCCACCCTCGGCGCGCAGGCCCAGACATAGCGGCCATTGCGGTCGATCAGGGCGCTGACCGAGCAATTGCCGATCGGCGCGAGGTCCAGGTTCGGGGTCATTCACGCTCCTCGACGGCGTTCAGCCAGGCCAGCACGGCGTCCACGTCGGGCAGGCCGTAGCGGGCGGCGGTTTCACGGGGCGGCCCGACCAGAACGCCGAAGCCGCCGAGTGTCTCCGCGGCGCGAAAGCCGTCCTCGTCCGTCAGATCGTCGCCCAGCATGACCGGAACGGCGCCGGCGAACGGAGGCTCCTGCATGAAGGCCTTCAGCGCCGTGCCCTTGCTGGTTCCCGGGGTCTTGAGCTCCACCACCAGATTGCCGGCCTGCAGCGCCAGGCCGGTCTGGCCGGCCAGGTCTTTGGCCAGCGCCAACGCCGCCTCGCCCTCCGCCGGGGCGCCGCGGTAGTGCAGACCGGCCGACACCGCCTTGTCCTCGACGATGATGCCGGGGCGGGTGCGGGCGAAGGCCTCGAAGGCGGCCACGGCGTCCCGCACCGCCGGGTCGGCCTCGGCGCGATCCAGCGAGCCGTCCGCCCGGCGTCGTTCCAGCCCGTGCACGCCGGAGGCCGAGGCGGCGCTGGCCTCGGCGATGCGGTCGATCTCGGCGATGGTCCGGCCGCTGATGATGGCGACCCGTCCGTCCAGCCGCCCGGCCACGGCCCGCAGCGCCGCCGTCCGCTCCGGATGGGGCACGACGGCGTCCGGCGTCTCGGCCAGCGGAGCCAGCACTCCGTCCATGTCCAGGAACAGGGCCGGCCGCGGCAGGCGGATGGGGGGCGGCGGCAGATGCGAGGCGGAAGCGAGCGGCGCGGGCGCGCCGTCGGCGATCAGGTTTGAAATCCGCATGGCCTCTTCTAACGCAGTCCTGCGGCAAAGGTTGACCCCGCCCGGCGCTTTTTCTCGCATTGCAGCAATCTCCCGAACCCGCTCCGGCGATTGTGAATCTCCGCCCGATGCGCCACATCGCGGGAATGACCGACGAAACCAGCCCCGTCCTGTCCGCCGACCCCGCCGCCATGACCGCCCGGGCCCGCGAGGTCATCCGGCTGAACATCGAGGCCCTGCAGGCGCTCGAGTCCGGCCTCGACGACGGCCTCGCCCGGGCCTGCGAGATCATCCTGTCCCGGCCCGGCTATCTGGTCGTCACCGGCATGGGCAAGTCCGGCCACATCGGCGGCAAGATCGCCGCCACCTTGGCCTCGACCGGCACCAACGCCTTCTTCGTCCACCCGGCCGAGATGAGCCACGGCGACCTCGGCATGCTGCGCAAGGACGTCACCCTGCTGGCCATCTCCAACTCGGGCGAGAGCCGCGAGCTGCGCGATCCGCTGATCTACTGCCAGCGCGAGGGCATTCCGGTCATCGGCCTGACCCAGCGGCCCAACAGCTTCCTCGGCCGCAACTCGGCCGTCTGCCTGACCATGCCGCAGGTGGCTGAGGCCTGCCCCAACGGCCTGGCCCCCACCACCTCGACCCTGATGACCCTGGCCCTGGGCGACGCCCTGGCCATGGTGCTGATGGACCGGCGCGGCTTCACCGCCGAGGCCTTCGGCCTGCACCATCCCGGCGGCAAGCTGGGCATGAGCCTGCAGAGCGTGCGCGACTGGATGGGCGACCGCCCGCCGGCCCCCGCGACGGTCCCGATGACCGCGACCTTCGCCGAGATCGTCTCGGCCATCACCGAGGGCCGCAAGGGCGCGGTGGCGGTGGTCAACCCCGACGGGACCCTGGCCGGGATCGTCACCGACGGCGACGTGCGCCGCGCCTTCTCGCGTGATCTGGGCGGTCTCACCGCCGCGGACGTCATGAGTCCCCGCCCCAAGGTCATCGGCCCCGACGCCCGCATGAGCGACGCCATCGACCTGATGACCCAGAACAAGATCGCCACCCTGCTGGTGGTCGAGGATCAGCGCCCCCTCGCCATCGTCCACATCGCCGAGCTGATGCAGGCGGGATACGTCAGCTAGGGCGTCATTCCGGCGCGGCCGGCCTTGAGGTCGGCGGGTTCATCACGAAGGACACGAAGGAATTCACAAAGGTCACAAGGGCAGGGGGGCCGGCTCAGGCCCCTTCGTGTTCTTCGTGAATTCCTTCGTGTCCTTAGTGAAGAACCTTCAATCGGCTCCCGCTACGCGGAAAGTGGAAGCTCATCTTCAGTACGCCCGTCGCCCGTCGATATTCCCCGGCGGCGCATAGCGGCAGGCCAGCACCGACCGGTCGCCGCGGGTCTCGACCGCGCAGCCGACGTGGGTCGTCTGGCGCCAGACCAGCTGGGTGTAGTGGCCGACGTCGCTCCAGTTTCCCGTCCGGCTGACGTTCGGGAAAACGTCGTGGCGATAGTCCGCCTTCTCGGCGATCCACTCGCCGACCATCGCCTCGGGCGTCCAGACGCGGCCGCCCCAGCCGGTCCACAGGTTCTCGCCGTGCCCGTGCAGGGTCGGATCGTGGGTGAAGCGGTTGCTTCCGATCAGTTCCCGCGCCCAGACCCCCGCCTCGGCCTCCAGGTTGTCGGCCCAGCGCAGGGGCGGGACGCCGACCCGCGCCCGCTCGGCGTCGCGGTTTCCGGCGGATCCGATTCGCTCGGATTGCTCTACGGCCTCGCCGGTCTTTGCCCCCCGGGCAGGCTGGTCGCGCTGACGGTCGATCATGGGCTGCGCGCCGGCTCCGCCGACGAGGCGCGCCGGGTCAAGGCCCGGTG
>NZ_JAVHLH010000087.1 GCF_031082345.1 Brevundimonas sp.
GAAGTCTCCCTGATCGGTCCTGACTCGGCCGCCCGGCCGGGCGCGTCAAGGGAGCCGGCTTCAAACCGTGTGAACGGCGGACGCCTCCCGCCGCGCGTCCGTCTGGCCCGGATTGACAAACGCTGCATAAGAAGTGAATATGAATTCATGTTCAGCACTGGAGCCTCGTCATGAGCACCGTTTCCATCCCCTCCGCCGCTTCGGCCCCGCCCAGCGGCGGCCGCCGACTGGCCGCCGTCCAGGTCGCGACAATGGCCGCCCTGGTCTTCGCCGTGTCGTTCGCCCTGTCTCCCAGCGAGGTGGTCGGGGCGGGCTATGGCCCCAAATTGATCCTGCTGGGCCGCATGGCGCTGCTGGTGGCGGCGGCCGCCCTGATGTTGCGCGTCGCGGGCCGCCGCTGGTCGGACGTCGGCCTGCACGCCCCGCGCCGCTGGTGGACCATCCCGGTCGCCGTGGTCGCCGGCTATCTGGCGCTCGGCGCCCTGGCGGGGGCGATGCAGATGGCGATCCTGCCGGCCCTCGGCCTGTCGGGACCGGACCTGTCGGCCTTCACCGCCCTGAGGGGCGACCTGCCGGAATATCTGTTCTGGGCCCTGCCGGTCGCCCTCGGCTCGGCCGCCGTCGGCGAGGAGCTGGTGGCGCGCGGCTTCCTGACCGACCGCATCGCCGCCGTCCTGGGCGGGGCCGCGCCGAACGGGGTCGTGCTGTTCGCCGCCGTGATCCTGCAGGGCGCGCTGTTCGGCGCCTGCCACGCCTATCAGGGACTGGGCGGGGCCCTGCTGACCGGCGCGGTCGGCGTGGTCATCGGCCTGGTCTGGCTGTGGAGCGGCCGCAATCTGTGGGCCGCGATCATCCTGCACGGACTGGTGGACTTCGTTAGTATGACGGCCTTCTACACCGGAGCCGTCGGAGGGGCCTCTTGACCATCGAGCCGGAAGGCCCGCGTCCGCCGCGACAGAAGCGGAGCGAGGCCACCCTCGCCCGTATTCTCGGGGCGGCGAAGACCCTGCTGGCGACGCGGGACCTGGACGACATCACGGTCGAGGACATCGCGCGCGAGGCGGGGGTGTCGGTCGGGGCGCTCTACACCCGCTTCAAGGGCAAGGACGAGCTGCTGACCCATCTGCTGGACGCGACCCAGCGCGAGCAGCTGGAGCGGCTGGAGGAGGTGCTGGCGGCGGAGCGCTGGGCCGGGGTCGACCTGGCCGGGCGGCTGGACTGGCTGGTGGAGACGTTGCAGGCCAGCGCGCGGGCCAACCCGGGGCTGATCCGGGCGGTGTTCGGGCGGCTGCTGTCGCAGTCGGCCGCGCTGAACGCCGGGCCGGCGGCGCTCAACGCGCGCAGCGTGGCGCTGATCGCCGACTGGCTGCTGGCGGCCCGGGATGGGGTGACGGCGCCGGATCCGCAGGCCGCCGCGGCGACGACCACGGCCTGGCTGTCCTATTCGGTGCACATGGCGATGCTGTACGAATTCGCCTTCCCGGGACAGGACGGAGAGACGGTGGCGCGCGAGCTGCGGCGCGCGGCGCTGGCGGCGCTGCGGCCGCAGGGTCGGGTTCGGGCCGTGTGAGGATCGCCGGAACCGAACCGGCGGCGCCGGCCTTTTCCAACGGTCAGGCCCGCCGGCTGGGTGGGCGCAATCGCTGGAGAGACCCGATGAACACCCTGACACGCCTCGCCCTCGTCGCCGCCTTCGCCGCCGCGCCGCTGGCCGCCTGCACTGAGCCGGAGGCGGAGAACGCCGCCTACGAGACCGGCGAGGCGGCCGAGAACGCCGGCGCCGAGGTCGCGGCCACCACCGAGAACGTCGTCGAGGAGACCGGCGACGCGGCGCGCGACGTCGCCGCCGAGACGGAGGAGACGGTCGACGAGGCCACGACCACGCCGGAAGAGCGCTAGACGAACGCCTGCGCCCTGGCGCTAAAGGGGCAGGTCCGGAGGGGCCGGCCCCTTTTGGTTTTCAGGCGCCACGGGCGAGGCCGGCGATCCGCTTCACCAGGGCGCTGTCCTTGTCGAACAGGGGGTCCAGGACGGTGAAATGGTTGAGGCCGGGGAGGGCTTCGTAGCGGGTCTCGACGCCGCGGGCGCCCCAGAGGTCGGCCATCATCTTCGACTGGCGCAGGAACTCCGGGCTCTCGTCGGCGCCGACGACGCAGTCCAGCACCGTGCCGCCGGGGGTGGAGCCGTCGGGGACGGGCCAGTGGACGGGCGAGAGGGCGGTGGCCTCGGCCGCGTCGAGGCGCAGGGCGACGTTCAGCGAGGTCGGGATCAGGGGGGCGAGGTCGAAGACGCCGCTGATCGCCACGGCGGCGGAGGCGCGGCCCTCGCTGAGCAGGCAGGCCGCCATATGGCCGCCGGCGGAGTGGCCGAAGACGACGGGGCGGGCGCCGGTGCGGGCGCGGACGGCGTCCACGGCGGCGCGGACCTGACGCAGGATATGGCCGAGGCGGACGGCGGGGGCGAGGTCGTAGGAGGGGATGGCGAGGCTGACGCCATGGGCGTTGAGCGCCGGGGCGAGGCCGGAGAACCAGCTCTTGTCCAGCGCCTGCCAGTAGCCGCCGTGAAGGAAGACGGCGACGGGGGCGTCCTCCCCGGCGGAGAACAGGTCCATGACCTCGCGCGCGCCGGGACCCCAGGCGATCTCGATGGGCGGATGGGCGGCGCGGGCGGCCTCGGCGGCGTCGCGCCAGCGCTGCATGACGGCCGGGTGATCCGGCACGCGGGCGCGGTTGTTGTATTCGGCTTCGAGATCGATCGCCGCTTCGCCCTTACCCGCCACGCTGTCATCCGCTAGAGGAAGCCCTCGAACCTGAGGGACCGCCGCCATGATGACCGCCATCTTCGTCTTCATCAAATGCGAGCTGGGGCACGCCAACGACGTGGCGGCGGACATGGTCGACAATGTCGAATACGTCTCGGAGGTCTATTCGACCTCGGGCCAGTACGACCTGCTGGCCAAGTTCCAGCTGCCGAAGGACATGGACATCGGCACCTTCGTGACGAAGTCGGTGCAGACCCGGGCCAACATCCGCGACACCTTCACGGTGATCACCTTCTCGCCGTTCCTGCCGACGAAGTAGGTGGGGCCGGCAGCCCCTCCACCGCTGCGCGGTCCCCCTCCCCATGAAATGGGGAGGAGACGCTGACGCTACGTCATCGCTGAATCGCTGCTAACGTCCCGGCGACGGAGGCGCACATGACCGATCTCGATACCTTCCGCGCGGAGACGCGGGCGTGGCTGGAGGCGAACTGCCCGGCCGAATGCCGCGGGCCGGTGGCCAGCGACGAGGAGCGGGTGTGGGGCGGCCGCAACGCGGTCTTCCCGACCCCGGCGCACAAGACCTGGCTGGAGCGGATGGGCGCGCGCGGCTGGACCGCGCCGGAGTGGCCGACCGAATATGGCGGCGGGGGGCTGAGCCGCGAGGAGGCCAAGGTGCTGGGCTCGGAGATGCGCCGCATCGACGCCCAGGCGCCGCTGGCCAGTTTCGGGGTGTGGATGCTGGGGCCGGCCCTGCTGGCCTTCGGGACCGAGGAACAGAAGCAGCGCTTCCTGCCGGAGATCGTCCGCGGCGAGATCCGCTGGTGCCAGGGCTATTCCGAGCCGGGGGCGGGGTCGGATCTGGCGGCGATCCAGACCCGGGCCGAGGACAAGGGCGACCACTGGATCGTCAACGGCCAGAAGGTGTGGACCTCCTACGCCGACAAGGCCGACTGGATCTTCTGCCTGGTGCGGACCGATCCCGAGGCGCCCAAGCACCTGGGCATTTCCTTCGTGCTGTTCGACATGGCGACGCCGGGCGTGAGCACGCGGCCGATCACCCTGATCAGCGGCAAGAGCCCGTTCTGCGAGACCTTCTTCGACGACGTGCGGGTCGAGAAGGCCAATCTGGTCGGGACGCTGAACCGCGGCTGGGACGTGGCCAAGGCGCTGCTGGCGCACGAGCGGACCATGATCGGGGCCATGGGCGAGATCGCCGGGGGCCGGCCGGTCGGTCAGGTGGCGACGGGGTCGATCGGGCTGGACGCTGACGGGCGGCTGGACGAGCCGATGCTCCGGGCCCGGATCGCCGAGCTGGAGGTCGATGCGGCGGCGTTCAAGCTGGCGCTGGAGCGGACGGGCGACCTGGCCAAGGCCGGACAGGCGCATCCGGCCATCGCCTCGATGCTCAAATACTACGGCTCGGAGCTGAACAAGCGACGCCATGAGCTGCTGATGGCCGCCGGCGGCGCGGAGGCGCTGGAGTGGGAGGGCGAGCGGTCGCGCGACGGGGCGACGGCCCGCGACTGGCTGCGGACCAAGGCCAATTCCATCGAGGGCGGGACCAGCGAGGTCCAGCTGAACATCATCGCCAAACACCTGCTGCAGCTGCCGGGAGCCTGATGGATGCCGCTGATCCTGACTGAAGAGCAGACGATGTTGAAGGCAGCCGCCGACGGCTTCCTGAACGAGAAGGCGCCGATCGCGCACCTGCGCAAACTGCGGGACAGCCGAGACGCCGACGGGGTGTCGCGCGAGCTGTGGCGGGCGTTCGGGGAGATGGGCTTCGCGGGCGTCGTCATCCCCGAGGCGCACGGCGGCTCGGGGCTGGGCGCGGTCGAGGCCGGGGTGGTGGCCGAGGCGCTGGGGCGGACCCTGACGCCGTCGCCCTTCATGGGCTCGGGGGTGCTGGCGGCGACGGTGCTGAAGGGCGGTTCGGACGAACAGCAGGCGGCGTGGCTGCCGCGGATCGCGGCGGGCGAGGCCATCGTATCGCTGGCGGTGGACGAGGGACCGAAGCACGCGCCGGCGCGGATGACGACCATGGCCGAGCGATCGGGCAATGGCTTCAGGCTGAACGGGGCCAAGGGCTTCGTGCTGGACGGCCATGTCGCGGACGCCCTGATCGTGGCGGGGCGGACGGCGGAGGGCATCGGTCTGTTCCTCGTCGATCCGTCCACGGACGGTGTGACGGTCGAGCGGACGGTGATGGTCGATGCGCACAATGCGGCGCGGGTGACGCTGACCGATGTCGCGGTCGATGCAGACGCCCTGATCGGTTCGGTCGAGGGCGGCGAGGCGCTGCTGGAGGGGGCGCTGAACCTGGGACGGGCCTGCGCGGCCGCGTCGCTCACCGGGGCGGGGGATCAGGCCTTCCAGACCACGCTGGACTATCTGCGGACGCGCAAACAGTTCGGCAAGCTGATCGGCGAGTTCCAGGCGCTGCAGCACCGGGCGGCGCATCTGTTCAGCGAGATCGAGATCGCCCGGGCGGCGGTGATGGGGGCGCTGCAGGCGCTGGACGCGGGCAAGGACCACGCGCCGCTGGCCGTGTCGGTGGCCAAGGCCAAGGCCGGCCGCGTGGCTGAGCTGGCGGTTCAGGAGGCGGTGCAGATGCACGGCGGCGTCGGCATGACCGACGAGTTCGACGTCGGCCTGTTCATGAAGCGGGTCCGGGTGCTGAACGAGCTGCTGGGCGACGCCGGCTTCCATCAGGAACGGATGGCGCGAAGCCAGGGGTTCTGATCGCCCTCCGGTATTTCCCCGGGGTGGCGAGGGCGGACGGCGACCGCTAAACCTCCAGACAGGGAGACCACGCACCATGACGACTCGCGCCAACGCGCCTGCCTATATGCCGGGCTTCGGCAATCATTTTTCGACCGAGGCCGTCGCCGGCGCCTTGCCCCAGGGCCGGAACTCGCCGCAGCGGGCGCCGATGGGGCTGTATGCGGAGCAGCTGTCGGGGACGGCGTTCACGGCGCCGCGCAGCGAGAACCGGCGGTCGTGGCTGTACCGGCTGAGGCCGTCGGCGCAGCACCCGGCCTACAAGCCGTTCCCGCAGGGGCGGGTGCGGTCGGGGCCGTTCCACGAGGCGCCGCCGTCGCCGAACCGGATGCGCTGGGATCCGCTGCCCATGCCGGCCGAACCGACCGACTGGGTCGAGGGGCTGGTGACCTATGGCGGCGCCGGCGATCCGGAAGCCCTGTCGGGCATCGGCATCCACCTGTATGCGGCCAACCGCTCGATGGTCGACCGCGTGTTCTACTGCGCGGACGGGGAATTGCTGATCGTCCCGAAGGCGGGACAACAGGCCTTTGTCACGGAAATGGGACGCATTGACGCCCGCCCCGGCGAAGTGGTGGTCATTCCGCGCGGCGTGCGGTTCAAGGTCGAGTGCGACGGGCCGATCCGCGGTTATGTCTGCGAGAACTACGGCGCGGCCTTCCGCCTGCCGGACCTCGGGCCGATCGGCGCCAACGGCCTGGCCAATCCGCGCGATTTCGAGACGCCCGTCGCGGCCTTCGAGGACGTCGACCGCCAGACCGAATGCGTGCAGAAATTCGGCGGCCGGCTGTACGCCACCACCTTCGACCACTCGCCGCTGGACGTGGTCGGCTGGCACGGCAACTACGCGCCCTGCAAATACGACACGGCGAAATTCAACACCATCGGCACGGTCAGCTACGACCACCCGGACCCGTCGATCTTCACGGTCCTGACCTCGCCCAGCGATACGGCCGGCGTGGCCAACTGCGACTTCGTGATCTTCCCGCCGCGCTGGATGGTGGCCGAGGACACCTTCCGCCCGCCGTGGTTCCACAGGAACGTGATGAGCGAGTTCATGGGGCTGGTGACCGGCGAGTACGACGCCAAGGAGGGCGGCTTCGCCCCGGGCGGCGCCTCGCTGCATAACTGCATGAGCGGGCACGGGCCGGATCAGGCGTCCTACGACAAGGCGGTGGCGGCGGACCTGAAGCCGGTAAAGATCGAGAACACCCTGGCCTTCATGTTCGAGACGCGACTGCCGATCCGCACCACGGAATGGGCGCAAACCTCGCCGACCATGCAGCTGGACTATGATGACGTCTGGACCGGGTTCGAGAAGGGACGCGTGACATGAAGCGCTTCGTGATGCTGGCGGCCCTGTTCGCGGCCGCCTGCCAGCCGATGCCGGTCGAGGGCGGCCAGGCCGACCTGGCGCAGACCGCGCCGGCGACCCAGACGGCCGCGACCCAGACACCGGCCGACGAGGCGGCGGCCTGCGCCGCGCGCGGCGGCAAGATGCTGCCGCAGGGCCGGATGCAGACCCTGCAGTGCCTGGTCTCCTACAGCGACGCCGGACAGCGCTGCACGGACGGCGACGACTGCCAGGGCGGCTGCCGGATCGAGGACGTGGCGAACGCCCCCCGCGCGGGCGCGGCCGTGGTCGGCCAGTGCCAGGCCACGAGCAGCCCGTTCGGCTGCTACACCCCGGTCGAGAACGGCAAGGCCGAAGCCGCGATCTGCGTCGACTGACCGGATGCATCCGGGCGCGAAACCGGGCGTTCCCGCCTCATGAACCTGGCTGAGATCGCCGCCCTGCTGGGCCTGAACCTTGGCCTGTTGCTGGCGACGATGACCGGCCTGTGGGCGCTGTCGCGGCCGTGGAAGGGGACCGGCTTTATCGATGCGGTCTGGCCGTTGGCGCTCGCGGCGCCGGCGGCGACGACCTTCCTGCTCGTCGATGGCGATCCGGTCCGGAAAGGGCTGCTGCTGTGGCTGGTGACCCTCTGGGCCGTGCCGCAGGCGTGGCGTCGGTTGAAGCCGCCGGCGCGGGCGGCGTCCGATGCGCGCTACGCCGCCGTGGCGGAGGCGCAGGCGGCTCGCCGGGGGTGGAGCCGGGATCGTACGCGACTGTTGCTGTTCTTCCTGCCGCAGGGCGCGCTGGCCTGGCTGGCCTCGACGCCGGCGCAGCTGGGGCAGGTCGACTTCCTGCCGGCGGTGGGATGGGTCGGGTGGACCGGCGCCGTCCTCGCCGTGGCCGGCATCGGTCTCGAGGGGCTGGGGAGCCTGAGGCTGGCGAAGCGCCCGTCCGCCGATCCGTCATCGTTCCGCGGCGCGCGACTGTGGCTGCGACGGCCCGACTATCTGGGCGACCTGGCGGTCTGGTGGGGTCTGTTCCTGATCGCCGCCGAGACCGGAGCGGGCCGGGCGTCGGTGCTCGGACCGATCTTCCTCACCGTCCTGCTGGCCCGCTGGGCGAAGACGGAAAACCCCCGCCGCGTGAGCGACGGGGGCTGACCGTTCGAAGGGGTCCGCCGGGTTCATGAACCCCGGCGGTTGACCGTCTTACTGACCCGGGTTCGCATCCGAAGGCGAGGTGTTCGGGGTGTTCTCGGTGGTCATGCCGCCGTCGGCGTTGCCGGCTTCCTGCTCGATCCGGTCGGCTTCCGCGTTGAGGGCGGTTTCTTGCGCCTCGGTCGGAGCGGCGGCGGCCTGTTCTTCCAGGGCGTCGGCCTGAATCTCGGCGGACTTGTCGGCGGCGCTTTCACCGCAGGCGGCGACGCCGGCGAGGGCGAAGGTGGCGGCGGCGGCAATGATCAGTTTACGCATGGGATGCTTCCTTCCAGAGTGGAGCCTCCATAACGCCGCCCCTCACGATGGGTTCACGCGTGCGTGATGATTTTTTCGAAACCCGTCATCCGGCCTCGGCGAAGGCCACCCGGGCGGCGCCCAGCAGGGCGGCGTGTTTGTGCAGGATCACGTGCGTGGGGATGGCCGCCATGTAGTCGGTGAACCGGCCCTTGCGTTCGAACCGCTCGCGGAACGGGCTGGCCTGGAGGAAGGGCAGGATGCGCGGGGCGATGCCGCCGGCGATATAGACCCCGCCCCGCGCCCCGGTGGTCAGGGCGATGTCCCCGGCCACGGCGCCGAGGATGGCGCAGAAGCGGGCGAGGGTGGCGCCGCACGGGCTGCGCGGATCGGCCATGGCCTCGGTGGTGATCTGGGCCGGGTCGTCGATCTGGGTCTCGCGGCCGTCGATCTCGGCCAGGGCGCGGTGCATGTTGAGCAGGCCGGGCCCGCAGATCAGCCGCTCGATCGAGACCCGGTCGTAGCGGCGGCGAAGGATGCGCAGGATTTCGTCCTCAACCGGATCGCCGGGCGCGAAACAGGCATGGCCGCCCTCGGACGGCATGGCCATCTCGCGGCCGTGGAAGTCCCGGATCAGGGCCGAGACGCCGAAGCCGGTGCCCGGGCCGAGCACCGCGATGGCCGACTCCGGGTCGCCTTCCTCGGGGCCGCCCAGCGAGGCGAGCTGGTCGCGCGGGACCGCGGGCGCGCCCCAGGCCAGGGCCTCGAAATCATTGATCAGACGCACGGGACTGAGGCCCAGCGTCGCGAGCTCTTCCTCCGAAACCCGCCACGGCGAATTGGTCAGGTCGATGGCGCCGTCGGTGACCGGTCCGGCCACGGCGATGACGCCGGAGGTCGGCTTGATTTCGCAGCCGTCGACATAGGCTTTCACCCCGCCGAGGAAGGTCGGGTGGTCGCGGCCCTTGAAGCTCTGGTGGTGCTCGAGCACCGGCTTGCCGTTGACCATGTGGGCGATGGCGAAGCGGGCGTTGGTGCCGCCGACGTCGCCGACCAGAAGCGTCTTGTCCCAGGCGAGGGTCATATCGTTTCCCTATCGTTCGCCGCGCGTCCCCGCCTGCGCGGGGATGACGGGCTCTCTGCTCGAGGGAGCGTCATGCGTCGACCGCCCGGTCGACGATGTTGGGGTCGGGCGGGCTGTCGCTCCAGGCCGTCGCCACCGGGGGACCGGTAAAGCAGACGGAGGCGCCTTCCTCGGCGGTCGAGACGACATGGCGGAAGGCCCCGAACAGTTCGCGGCCGTAGCCCCAGGCCGAACCGCCGGCGTGCTCCGGCGAGCGCGTCGCGGCGGGGCGGGTCGAGAGGTCGACACCGACGGTGGACAGGACGCCGGCCTCGGGGTCGAGGCGGATGAGGTCGCCGTCGCGGATCCGGCCCAGCATGCCGCCGGCGAGGGCCTCGGGCGAGACGTGGATGGCGGCGGGCGTCTTGCCCGAGGCGCCGGACATGCGGCCGTCGGTGACGAAGGCGACCTTGAAGCCCTTGTCCTGAAGCACGCCGAGGGCGGGCGACAGGCTGTGCAGTTCGGGCATGCCGTTGGCCTTCGGGCCCTGGAAGCGCAGGATCACGACCACGTCGCGGTCGAGCTGGCCGTCCTTGAAGGCCTGCAGGGCCTCCTCCTGGGTCTCGAACACGGCGGCGGGGGCTTCGACGACGCGGTTCTCCGGCTTGACGGCGGAGACCTTGATGACGGCGCGGCCGAGGTCGCCCTGGACGAGACGCAGGCCGCCTTCGCGGTCGAAAGGATCGGAGGCGGGACGGAGTATGTCCGTGTCCAGACTTTCGGCGACGCCGTCGCGCCAGACCAGTTCGCCGTCGACCAGCGACGGCTCCTGGAAATAGTGATGGATGCCGGGGCCCATGATGGTCCGGACGTCGGAATGGATATTCC
>NZ_JAVHLH010000088.1 GCF_031082345.1 Brevundimonas sp.
GGCGCCGATCAGCTCGGCCACCCGGGCCCGCGCCGTCTCCACCCGCGCCCGGGCGCGGCGGCCGGCGGCGTGCACCGCATTGGGATTGCCGCCGTCGGCCAGGGCCTCGGCCATGGACTCGCGGACTTCCGGACGCACCAGACCCGAGGCGTTGTAATCCAGATAGACCGCGCTCACGCCGCCACTCCCACATCGCTTTCAGACGTCCGCCGGCGCCGCCCGGTGCGGTTCATCACCACGTCCTCCAGCGATACGCCCGCCAGATAGCGGTGGATTTCGTCGCCGAGGTCTTCCCACAGATTGTGGGTGATGCAGCGCTCCCCGGCCATCATGCAGCCCTTGGGCGAGGAATGTCCGATGCAGCGGGTGGCGCGGATCGGCTCGTCCACCGCCAGCACGATCTCGGCTACCACCGTCTCATGCGCGCCCTTGGCCAGCCGGTAGCCGCCGCCGGGTCCGCGCACGCTCTGCACCAGGCCGCTCTTTCGCAGGCGGGCGAACAGCTGCTCCAGATAGCTCAGCGAAATCTCCTGGCGCGCTGCGATCTCGGCCAGCGAGACGGCCCGCTGCACCCCGTCCGTGCGGCCGTTCCTGGCCAGATCGGCCATCGCCATCACGGCGTATCGTCCCTTGGTCGAAAGTCGCATCGCACGCCCTCAAAATTTGCGCGCTTTTCGAGGGTCCTGTGCTAGAACCCGCGCCTTCGCAAAGGCGTCGGCACGCAGGGCGGACTTAGAAAGTCCTACCGGCGCGGTCAAGTATTACGCAGCTGCGAAACGACAGTTGAACACGGGAATTCGCGCCGCCCATGCCTGAAGTCATTCTGCCCGGGGCCTCGGGCCGCATCGAAGGTCGTTATTCGCCGGGCAAACGCCCGAACGCCCCGATCGCCCTGATCCTGCACCCCCACCCCAAGGCGGGCGGGCACATGAACAACCCGGTCGTCGTGACCCTGTACCAGCTGTTCGTGAAACGCGGCTTCGCCACCCTGCGCTACAACAGCCGCGGCGTCGGCAAGTCCCAGGGCGAGTTCGATTCCGGCATCGGCGAACTGGCCGACGCGGCCACCGCCCTCGACTGGCTGCAGACGCAAAACCCCGGCGCCACCCAGACCTGGGTCGCCGGCTACCAGTTCGGCGCCTATATCGGCATGCAGCTGCTGATGCGCCGCCCCGAGACCGACGGCTTCATCTCGGTCTCGCCGCCGTCGAACATGTACGACTTCAGCTTCCTCGCCCCCTGCCCGGCCTCGGGCCTGTTCCTGCACGGCACCAACGACACCGTCGTCCCGCCGGTGGAGGTCGAGCGCGTGGTCAACAAGCTGCGCACCCAGAAGGGCATCGTCATCGACTACGAGCTGGAAGAGGGCGCGACCCACTTCTGGCAGGACCACATCGACGCCGTCGACCGCCGCGTCGGCCTCTATCTGGACAAGCGGCTGGAAGAGAAGCCGGCCTGATCGCTCAATACAGCAGAAACGGCTTCCGCTCTTCCGCCCATGCCGCCTCGTCCGGCAGGGTCAGGGCGTCCAGATCCGCCGGCGTCGCCGCCGCGTCATCGACCCAGTCCCGCAGCGCCGGCCCGCCGTTGATCACGTCGATGGCCAGCTTGCCGAACGCATATTCGTACGGAAAATCCCGCCACAGGTCGTAGTCCGGATACAGGCGCCGGATCGCCTTGAAGGCCAGGGCCTGCACCCGCCACGGCTTGAACGCCGCATGGTCATACGCCGGCCCGGCGACATGCATCTGCACCCCGTTGCACAGCGTCCCGACGTGCTTGTGGAAGGTCGGCTCGAACCAGCAGTCGCGCAGCACGCAGCCCTCCAGCCACGCCGGCGCCAGCGCCTGCATCTCGCCGATCACCGCCTGCGCGTCGATATCCGGCGCCCCGAACAGCTCCAGCGGTCGGCTCGTTCCGCGCCCCTCCGAAAGCGTCGTCCCCTCCAGCATCACCGTGCCCGCATAGGCCCGCGCCATCGACACATTGGGCGCATTGGGGCTGGGGTTGATCCACTCCCGCTCCAGCAGCGGCCAGCCGTAGCCGGGCCCCGCCTCCGGCTCCCAGCCCTCCATCGTGATGACGCGGTAATCCACATCCAGCTTGTACCGGTCGATGAACCACAGCCCCAGCTCGCCCAGGGTCATGCCGTGCCGCATCGGCATCGGCCCGGCTCCGACGAAGCTCTCCCAGCCCGGCCGCAGCGTCAGCCCCTCGACCGGACGCCCGGCCGGATTGGGCCGGTCCAGCACCCACACCGTCTTGCCGTGCTCCGCCGCCGCTTCGAGCACATAGAGCAGCGTCGTGATGAAGGTGTAGATGCGGCAGCCGAGGTCCTGCAGGTCGACCAGCAGCACGTCGAACGTCTGCATCGACGCCTCGGTCGGCCGCCGCACCTCGCCATACAGGCTGAACACCGGAATGCCGTGACGCGGATCGGTCTCGTCCGGCGTCTCCATCATATTGTCCTGCAGGTCGCCCCGCATGCCGTGCTGCGGCCCGAAGGCGGCGGTCAGCTGGATGTCCGGACAGGCCGCCAGCGCATCCAGCGAATGGGTCAGGTCCGCCGCCGCCGAGGCCGGATGCCCCAGCACGGCCACCCGCCGCCCCTTCAGCGGCGCCCGCAGCGCGGGGTCGGACAGCAGGCGGTCGAGGCCGAACTTCATGCGGGCTCCGGGGGCGGAAGGGTCAGGGCGAACGAGTCGGGATGGTGGAAGTCAGGCTTACCCGGAGGATGGGCCAGGGCCCAATAGGAGATGCCGCCGCCGATGTCCTCGATGACGGCGGAGAGGCCGATGCGCCAGGCCGGCGCCGGCAGGTCGGGACGTGCGAAGCGACCCGGATCGATCTCGACCGAAAGCCAGTCGACCCCACCCTCGATCATCCAGGGCTCGACAGCGGCCTCGACCATGCCCTCCCGATAGTCCGTGAAGCGGTAAGTGGCCCACTGAAGCCCGGCGAAATTGCACTCCAGGTACCCCTTATCCCCTTCGGGCTTCACGAAAGCCTCGAAGCAGGTGCTCCGCCACAGGCCGTCCGTCCGCCCATGGTTCTCGAAGTCTGGAGCGCGCAGCCGGCTCAGGTCTCCGAAGGCCTGATAGCGTAGCCTCAGACCGATCTCGCCGAGTCGCTCGATTTCGACCTCGATCCGGTCCACCGGAGTCGAGCCCGTCGTCGGATGAGGCGTCAGGACGTGCATCCGGCCTGTCTGCCACGGGGCTTGTGCAGACGCCAACGGCCCCGCCTCCCGGCGAGAGCATCACTCATATTCTTTCGTCATCCCGGACAAGCTGCGCAGCGGCGCGATCCGGGACCCAGCGGCGCCGCGACGGCGGCGAAACACCGGCCCTGGCGTACTGATCCGATCGGCGCCATCGGCGCTCCCGACAGGGTCGCGCTCGCGCGCGCCGCTGGGTTCCGGGTCTACGCTGCGCTTCGCCCGGAATGACGAATGCAGGGAGCGGCGGACGTTTCGGCCCAGGCGGCGACCGTGCTACACGCCCCTTCCCTTCCAAGCCAAGCCTGATCCGATGACCGAGCCCGCCTTCAAGTCCGCCTTCCTCCAGACCCTGCAGGCGCGCGGCTACATCCACCAGATCACCCACCCGGCCGAGCTCGACGCGGCGGCGGCCGAAGGCGTCATCACCGGCTACATCGGCTTCGACGCCACCGCCCCGTCGCTGCACGTCGGCAGCCTGATCCAGATCATGATGCTGCGCCGCCTGCAGCAGACCGGCCACAAGCCCATCGTCCTGATGGGCGGCGGCACCACCAAGGTCGGCGACCCGACCGGCAAGGACGCCTCGCGCCCCCAGCTGACCGACGAGACCATCCAGTCGAACATCGCCTCGATCCGCACCGTCTTCGAACGCTTCCTGACCTTCGGCGACGGCCCGACCGACGCGGTCATGGTCGACAACGACGAATGGCTGTCGACCTACGGCTACATCCAGTTCCTGCGCGAATACGGCACGCATTTCACCGTCAACCGGATGCTGGCCTTCGACTCGGTCAAGCTGCGCCTCGAGCGCGAGGAGCCGATGACCTTCCTCGAGTTCAACTACATGCTGATGCAGTCGGTGGACTTCCTCGAACTGAACCGGGCCCGGAACTGCACCCTGCAGATGGGCGGCTCGGATCAGTGGGGCAACATCGTCTCCGGCGTCGATCTGGTTCGCCGCGTCGACCACAAGACCGCCTTCGGCCTGACCACCCCGCTGCTGACCACGGCCTCGGGCGGCAAGATGGGCAAGACCGCCCAGGGCGCGGTCTGGCTCAACGCCGAACAGCTGAGCCCGTATGACTACTGGCAGTTCTGGCGCAACGTCGACGACGCCGACGTGGGCAAATTCCTGCGCCTGTTCACCGACCTGCCGCTGGACGAGATCGCCCGGCTGGAGACGCTCGAGGACGCCGCCATCAACGACGCCAAGAAGGCCCTGGCCGACGCCGCCACCACCATGCTCCACGGCGCCGACGCCGCCGCCCACGCCCGCGGCGCCGCCGAGGCCGCCTTTGAGCAGGGCAGGCTGTCCGTCGATCTCCCGACCGTCGAACTGCCCAAGGACGAGGTCATCGGCGCCATGATCGCCGCCGTCACGGCGAAGGCCGGCCTGACGACCTCCAACGGCGAGGCCCGCCGCCTCGCCCAGGGCGGCGGCCTGCGCCTCAATGACGAGGCCATCACCGACGGCGCCCGCCTGATCGAGGCCGCCGACGTCAACGCCGACGGCGTCCTGAAACTGGCCGCCGGCAAGAAAAAGATCGTACTCGTCCGCCCCGTCTGAGGAAACCGCATGACCGACATCACCGAAGGCCAGCCGGCCCCCGCCTTCGACATGGCGACCGACGGCGATGGCCGCGTCTCGTCGGCCGCCCTGAAGGGCAAGCTCTGCGTCCTCTATTTCTATCCCAAGGCCGACACGCCCGGCTGCACCACGGAAGGCCAGGACTTCTCGGCCCTGGCCGACGACTTCGCCGCCGCCGGCGCCGTGGTGATCGGCGTCTCGCGCGACCCGGTGAAGAAGCTCGACCGCTTCAAGGCCAAATACGACCTCAGGGTCGTCCTCGCCTCGGACGAACCGGGCGAGGTCACGGAAGCCTTCGGCGTCTGGGTCGAGAAATCGCTGTACGGCCGCACCTATATGGGCGTCGAGCGCGCCACCTTCCTGATCGACGGCCAGGGCGTGGTCCGGCGGGTCTGGCGCAAGGTCAGGGTCAAGGGACACGCCGCGGAAGTCTTGGACGCCGTCCGGTCGCTCTGAACGCGGACGAATCTACGGCCCAAGAGATGTAACAACGTTCTCACAGATTCGCGGATACGCCTGACAGGCGAAGAACCACGCCGAATACCGTCAAAGTTCGCGTGAACCCATCCAGGGATGGTTAACAAGTCGTGAACAGACTTGTCCCCAGCCGCAAAGGTGGCGCATAACCCCTGCCGTGCGTGGGGGCGTAGCGTAATGACCGAACAGACGACTGGCCGAAGGTCTCTGATGGGTCGGTGGTTTCCGACCCGGTATCTGTATCTGCGGAATGGCGACGAAGTCCGCGCCTGGGCCCTGACTCCGGGTCGTCAGGCGCTCGGCGCCGCCGCCGCCGTCCTCATCGGGGGATGGTTCCTGGTCGCGTCCGGCGGCTTTACCTTCGACCTGATCATGCAGAGCCAGGCCGACCGTACGGTGGCCCGCGCCCGCGCCGCCTCCGAACGCCTCAACGCCGATCTCCAGGCGCGCCTGGACAGCGCTGTCGTGCGCATGACCGCCACCACGGGCTCGCTCGACGAGATGGCCCAGATGGTCGAGCGCCGGCACGCCGCCCTGACCCAGGTCATGGGCATGTTCCGCGGCGTCGACGGCACCCAGGCCGCCCTGACCCCCGCCCCGTCTCTTGACCCCGGCGAGCACACGCCGGTGCAGCGCATGCTGGCGGTGCGGATGGATCAGGAACGGCTGATCGACCGGGCCGAGTCCGTGGCCCAGACCCGCGCCGAGCGCCTCCGCCTGGCCTTCCGCCTCGCCGGGCTGAACCCCTCCGCCTATGCGCCCCGCAACGGCGCCGGCCTGGGCGGTCCGCTGGTCGAGGCCCGCGACCCGCGCGCCCTCGCCGCCATCCTAGACGTCGACGAGGCCTTCGCCGTGCGCATCCGCAGCGCCGCCGACAATCTGTCCGACATGCGGGCCCTGGCGGACGCCGCCGAGGGCATGCCGTTCCATCGCCCGACGGACGCCCGCACCACCTCCGGCTTCGGCGTCCGCTTCGATCCGTTCAACAGCCGCCCGGCCCTGCATCAGGGCCAGGACTTCGCCGCCGCGCTCAACACGCCGATCCGCTCGCCCGCTCCCGGCATCGTGTCTTTCGTCGGCGTCCGTTCAGGGTATGGCAACACGGTCGAGATAGATCATGGGCGAGGTTTCAAGACGCGCTACGCTCATCTGAATTCCATGGCCGTCCGCCCCGGCCAGCGCATCGCGCTGGGCCAGCGCATCGGGGCCATGGGCACGACCGGACGCTCCACCGGCGTTCACCTGCACTATGAGGTGTGGATGAACGGCCGTCCGCAAAACCCCGCCCGCTTCATGAGAGCCGGAGACCAACTTGTTCAACAAGACTAAATCCCCCGCCCCGCAGCCCCGCTCCGACACGGGCTCCGCCATTCCGCCGTTGCCGGATCTGCCGACCCCGGGCGCGCCCGCTGCGGCGGCGCCGGCTGCGCGGGGCGGCCCTTCGCCGGTGTCGCAGCGCGGCCTGTCGACCTTGTCCTCGGATCTGCAGTTCGACGGCAACATCTCGGGCGCCGGCGACCTCCAGATTGACGGCGCCATCAAGGGCGACGTGCGCGTCGGCCGCCTGATCGTCGGTGAAACCGGCGCGGTCGAGGGCGGCGTCTCGGCCGACTATGTCGAGGTCCGCGGCCGCATCGTCGGCAATGTCTCGGGCAAGCAGGTCAAGCTGATCGCCACGGCCTATGTCGACGGCGACATCACCGCCGAACAGCTGTCGATCGACATCGGCGCCTATTTCCAGGGCCGCGTCCTGCAGGGCCGCCGCGAGGCGCCCGCCGCCGCGCCCAAGCCCTCCACCGCCGCCGGCAGCAGTGCGCCGCCGCACGGCGACGACCGCCCCCAGGTCATCGACATGAAGCCGGGAGCGTAGGCCTCGGTCGCGGAAAGAGAAAAGGCCCCGGAGCGATCCGGGGCCTTTTTGCTATTCGACCGTCGACCCGCGCGTCTCGCCCACCCGGGCCGCGAGGGCCGCGCCCATGAAGGCGTCGAGGTCGCCGTCCAGAACCCCCTGGGTGTCCGAGGTCTCGACGTTGGTGCGCAGGTCCTTGACCATCTGGTAGGGCTGCAGGACGTAGCTGCGGATCTGGTGGCCCCAGCCGATGTCGGTCTTGGCGTCGGCCAGCGCCTGGGCCGCCGCCTCGCGCTTCTGCAGCTCCAGCTCGTACAGCCGCGCCCGCAGCATCTTCCACGCCTGCTCGCGGTTCTGGTGCTGCGAGCGACCGGCCTGGCAGGCCACGACCGTATTGGTCGGAACGTGAGTCAGGCGCACGGCCGAGTCGGTCTTGTTGATGTGCTGGCCGCCCGCGCCCGAGGCCCGGTAGGTATCAGTGCGCACGTCGGCCGGATTGATGTCGATCTCGATCGTGTCGTCGACGACCGGCGAGACCCCGATCGAGGCGAACGAGGTGTGGCGCTTGGCCGCCGCGTCATAGGGGCTGATGCGCACCAGCCGGTGCACGCCCGATTCCGACTTCAGCCAGCCATAGGCGTTGGCCCCCTTGATCAGGATGGTGGCGGACTTGATGCCGGCCTGTTCGCCGCCCTCCTCCGCCTCCAGCTCGACCTCGTAGCCGTGCGCCTTGGCCCAGCGGCTGTACATGCGCAGCAGCATGCCGGCCCAGTCATTGGACTCGGTGCCGCCGGCGCCGGAGTTGACCTCCAGATAGGCGTCATTGCCGTCAGCCTCGCCGGACAGCAGCGCCTCCAGTTCGGCGCGGGCGGCGCGGTCCTTGATCGCTTTCAGCGAGGCGCGCGCCTCCTCGAGGGTGGCTTCGTCGCCCTCCTCGTCGGCCATGTCGGCCAGCATGACCCCGTCCTCGAGGCCCTGCTCCATCTCGCGGACGGTGTTGATCTGGGCCTCCAGCCGCGAGCGGTCGCGGCTGACGGCCTGGGCCTCGTCGGGGTTGTCCCATAGCGTCGGGTCCTCGACCCGGGCGTTCAGCTCATCGAGCTTGCGGACGGCGACATCCCAGTCAAAGACGCCTCCTGAGCAGAGCGACGCTCTGCTCGATGTCGGCCTTCATGGCCTCGACATCCGGTCTCATCGCATTCTCCGGCGATACAAAGGTGAGGCGCGGACATAGAGCGGTCAGCGCCCAAGGGAAAGGGGAAGTGGGGATTGGGGGCTAGTACAGCCCGCTCAGATCCTCCGCCGGCTCCTTCTTGGCCGGCGGCGGCGTCGCCGGGGGCGGTGTCGACGGCGCGGTGGATGGCGGCGCGCCCGTGGCCTCCTCCCGCTCGCGGCGGACGACGTCGTTGTAGTTCTGCGGGCCGGTCGGAACCTGCGGCCGCGGCGCCTCCTCCTCGCGGCGGCGCTCGGTGCCGGGGCGGAAGGCCTCCTCGATGCCGTTGACCGTGCGGAAGACGGCCCCGCGGGGCCGCACGAACGGCCGCGCCGGCCGCTTCTTCAGCGCCACCTGCATGAAGTCGGTGAACACCGGCACCGGCCCGGTCGCCCCGGTCTCGCCCGAGCCCAGCGGGCGGTTGTCATCGAAGCCGATGAACACCCCGACCACGATGTCGGACGAGAAGCCGACGAACCAGGCCGAGCGGTATTCGTTGGTCGTGCCGGTCTTGCCCCCGACCCAGCGGCCCAGCCCCCGGGCGCTGGCGCCGGTGCCGCGCTGGACCACGCCCTCCAGCATCGAGCTCATCTGATAGGCGGTGATCGGATCGATCACCTGGGTCCCCCGCGGCTCCAGCCGGGGCGACTCCTGGCCGCTGAACGGGCGGCCGCAGTCGCGGCAGTCACGCTCGTCGGCGCTGAAGATGGTCTCGCCGTTCCGGTCCTGCACCACCTCGATCAGATAGGGGTCGATCTTGCGCCCGCCGTTGACGAAGGCGGCGTAGGCGGCGGTCAGGCGGTAGGGCGTGGTCTCCCCGGCCCCCAGCGACACGGACAGGTTCGGCTGCAGGGTGTCCGACACCCCCATCTTCTTCGACAGGTCGACGATGTTGTTCATCCCGACCGCCTGGGCCAGGCGCACCGTCATGACGTTGCGCGACAGCTCCAGCCCGCGCCGCAGCGTCTGCGGACCGTAATACTCCCGGCTGTAGTTCTCAGGCGTCCAGCGTCCGCCGTTGGCCCCGCCGGCGAAGCTGATCGGCGCGTCCAGCACGATCGAGGCCGGGGTGTAGTCGCCCTCCAGCGCCGCCGCATAGACGAACGGCTTGAAGGCCGAGCCGGGCTGCCGCTCCGCCTGGGTCGCCCGGTTGAAGCTCGACAGGGCGTAGGAATAGCCTCCGACCATGGCCAGCACCCGCCCGGAGTGGGGTTCGATGGCCACCAGGGCGCCGTTGACGGCCGGCACCTGCTTGAGCGCGAAATTGCCGTTCCGCGGCTCGACGAAGATCAGGTCCCCGCGCTTCAGCGGACGGTTGGCGTTGGCCCAGGCGGCGTCCACGGTCAGCAGCGTCCCGGTGGCGCCATCCGCGGCGGTGCGCACCCGCACGCTGTTGCCGGACACGCTTTCCACGGCCGCCGCGCGCCAGGCCCGGCGCTCCGGCGGACGGG